>CAVEYA010000001.1:0-16640 GCA_963619935.1 bacterium
TGTTAGGACGTAATAATTTCTAATTTATATTCAATTAAAATGATCTAAAAATTACTTAAAATAACCAAATATAAGATATTGCTGGCACTAATAAATAGATAATTACAGAACAAACTACTAAGAAATAAAATAGAACGCGCATCTTAAAGGTTGAATATGCAATCATGGATGCATTTTCTAACTTTGCGTATCTTCTTGCTTTTATTACTTCATAGCCCATTATTAACACCATCACGAGAGTAAATATATTAATTAATGTTAATAAAGAGAAGGTATTAGAACTACCAACAAGAGATAATCCTAATAAGATTGCGCTTATCGCGGAAAAGAAGCCAGTACCAATCATTCCGATACTATCATCTTTATTAAAACTTTGATTATAAAACGCTAAGATGAGCCATAACGCAACTGCGATAATATTTAAGAAAGAATTTAAATAAACATTAACGCCATGTTTATTTGCTCTGGTAATTACTTCAATTTGTGTTTTAGTAATTGTTTTACCAAAGGTAATTGATGAATGGTCAGTATCAACTTCCTGATAATAATTAAGTTTAATATTAAAGTTTTTGATGCCATTATTTTCTTTAATTAAACGATAAGAATCACTAATAGAGAAGTAAGTAGAATATCCACTTGCTTGTTCATCAACAACATAACGAACATAGTTAGTAGTTCTAGTTGGTTGAATATAGATTTTAAATTGCGCTGAGTCTAATGGATATCTAGGTGAATCAAATTTCTTATTAATTGTGGCTTCAAAATGTAAACGTTGTGTATAACGGTAACTATTTGTTGCTTCATCAAAATATGGTGTGCCTTTATCTTGATATTCTAAAGTGTCGCTAGAAATGTGTCCGTTACCAATTCTAAATTCATCATTTTTATCTGCATAGACATTGGATGTTTTTTCGCCTGGATATGCACTTACCACTTCTTGATAAAAAGAAGAAACAGTAAGTGGATAGTTAGTACTCGACATATGTGTATTATCCGCAAAATTAAATTGGAATATATCAGGGATATTATCACTATATTTTAAAGCTCCAGTGCCATCTTGATTAAAGCAGAAATTATCTGCTAAAAAATCAGCGTCTGTATAGAAATTATCATTATTAAAAACTTCGCCTTTAGCTTTTAAATAGTACATTACAAAATAATCTTTTTGATTAAAATCAAATGTTGTTGATAAAGTAGCATTGTAACTTGAATTAGCACTAGAGATGTTACTAATTTTTTCTAATGTTACTCCAACCTTAACATCCGCGTGATAATTTGTTGATATTTGGTCATTTTTTAATAATTCATCTTCAATTTTTTGTTGCTCACTACTTAAATGGTCTCCATTTTTATAATTTGAAAAAGTAGTGGAGACATTGCTGATTGAAGCAACTAATGAATAAATGATAATAAATAAGAAAGGAATAGAAGTTAAACCTAATGACAAGATTGCTTTCTTTTTTAATTTTTTATCTAATAATTTATAGTTTCTTTTAATTACATTCTTATTCTTTGATTTCTCAATATTGTTTACATAATTACCTTGTTTTAATCGAATTACTAATTCATCTACTTTTAAATGATCATCATGTGGTAATTCTTGACTATCATCTTTTAAGATACTTTTATCTAAAAAGAATAATTCACTAATTTCATCTAATGTTTTTTCATTGTTTTCATCTATTTCTTTATTTAAAGCTTGGCTTAATGAGAGATGATAATGATTTATTAAGTAGTTATCTAAGTGCTTGATTTTATCTTTTAATACTGACATAAGTTGACCTTCTTTGCTTTTTCAACGTCTAATATACAACTAGTAAGGCGATTTTATAATATAGCGATTTCATTTTTTGCTCCTAAAATACAATAATATTGAATTTTAAAGGAGAAAATATTTACTTTATCAAATAAATGGTGTGGATATTTATTTAAATTATTTATAATAATTCTATAAACAATATGAAACTTAATGATATTTACATGCGTGATCCATTCATCTTTGTAGAAGATGATACTTGCTATTTAATTGGCACGACTGATAAACAGGCTTGGGGTGGCAAAGCATCATCGTTTTTAGGTTATAAATCTAAAGACTTAATTAATTTTGATGGGCCTTATACTTTATTTAGTAACACTGACGATTTCTGGGCTGATGAAAACTTTTGGGCGCCAGAACTTCATAAGATAAATGGTAAGTATTATATTTTTGCCTCTTTTTATAAAATAGGCCTACACCGTGCTTCACAAGTTTTAGAATGTGACACAGTGTTTGGAAGTTATAAACCAAATAAAAAGCCTTTTACTCCTTCGTCTTGGGAGTGCTTAGATGCAACGCATTATGAGGAAGATGGTAAGCATTATGCTATTTTTTGCCATGAATGGGTACAAATACATGATGGAGAAATATGTGTTGGTGAACTTAATGATGATTTTACAGAATTAAAAAATATTAAAATTTTATTCCACGCTAGTGATGCTCCATGGGTAGTTAGCCATACTCCTGGTAGTAATATTCCAAATTATGTTACTGATGGTCCATTTATTTATAAAACCAAAGATAATAATTTATTAATGATTTGGTCATCGTTTTCCAAAGGTGGTTATGCATTAGGTGTCGCTAAAAGTGAACACGGAATATTAGGCCCATGGACACAAATAGAGAATCCTCTTTATAAAAACGGTGGTGGACATGGAATGATATTTTCTTTTAAAGATAAGTTATATTTAACTATTCATATTAATAATGATGAGCATTTAAAAGAAAGGCCTATTATTATTGAAATTTATGAACAAAATAATATGCTTTATTTAAAATAAGCACGCAAAACTTAATTAAAAGCATTAAAAAACACTCCCGAAAGAGTGTTTTACTTTTTAATTTAGCTTATCTTATTCAGCAACAAAATCTACTAAACGGAAGTTAGAGAAGTTACGTGGGTAATCATATGCATCACCAATATTTTCAAAATTGAGAATGCCTTGATGCACGCCTTTTCCACTCTTATCATTAATTTTTAAGAGCATACCAATTTCACCAAAGGAATTTACTACGGTGTCACCGTCACCAAAGTAAATAGCAAATTCTGCACCCCAGTGAGTATCGGTATAGTAATGAGATTTGATATATGTTTTTGTGTCTCTTCTGGCTTTTCCAGATAACCATGTCCATTCGTCAAACCAACATCCACTAGTATACACATCTGCTCCACCTTCTTTGGCAGATTCTTCATAACCGGCGCATACTCTAAATTTGCCGACAACTGCATAATTATATGTAGAACTGGATGAACTATTGCTTTGTCTATAATTGGCATTAATGTATCCATCCCAATCGCTATTAGCATATTTTTCACTATGCAAAGTATCGATTCTAAATTCAATATTGTCATAAAGATCATTATTTGTTGAAGAATCAGTAAAATCTTTAGTGGCTTTTGTTGGATCATTAACATCTACATAGACGTAGACCATTTGTTCTTGCCATAAAGCTTCTAATGTAGCACTTATGTTACTGCCTCCATTATCTGTCCAAATAGCAGCTGATTCAAAGTTATATTTAACAGCGGCGTTATATAAGTCGTCACGTTGGCCATCGACTGTAATGGTGCCACTGGTTAAATGATTAATCTTATGAATAACAGAAGTTCCACCAAATTGCATACGATTATCATCGAGATCAGTTTTATCCATATAAGGATTAATTGTTCCGTTATCTACCCATTTGCTTGCGTCATATCCTGGAATATCGTTTTTATCGAAATAACGTTTATGGCAAACGCAGCAGTGCCAGTTTTCATAATAACCGTTGCTGCCTTTACCTTTTGTATTTGTATTCCAGCCTTGGCCAGTATAGTGATTACCGGTGCAAGATTCACATGCTGCTGAAACAGCAAGATGATTGCCTAAAAATAAGGATTCACCTTTTACGGCCACTAAGGATAAACTAGCGACACCTAAAACACCAAGTGTGCTTAAAAGTAGTATTTTATTTTTTTTCATACTCTGTACCTCATTTATATTTTTCTACCCTTTTTATTTATTCACAATATAAAAAAAGAGCGGTTTTTTACACTAAAAGGACGCGTATATGCACATATAAAGGCGTTTTAATAATGCACAAATAAAAAATCCCTCAAAGAGGGATAATTTAGAAATTTTATTTTTATTACTTAATTTCAAAAATAGAAACATTTGTGGCGAATGTATCATTAGAAAGAATACCGACATGACCACCAGTATAACCATCTAAGGCTAAAGTAAGTGCATCGTTAGTCGCGTATGTTCCTAAGATGTTACCGTTAGCAAACGCTAATGATAATGAAGTTTCACTAACGGTTAAGCGTAAACAAACGTTTTCTGGATTTAATTCAATATAATCTAAACAAGTTGATGCATATCCATCAAGTTTTAATACTTCAATAAAACCATATGAAACATTTAATGCATAACCTGTATATTTACCAGTTTCATCATTACTACCACCAAATAAGAAAGCTTTGGTGGCAATTTTTGACCAGAATGGATTGGCATCAGCTTCGCTAGATGGGTTAATCGTGTCAAAATTAACTACCGCAGTAAAATTGGTGTATGAGGCAGTAGATAAAACATGGCCAACAGAATTAGTGGTAATTTTATTACCAGTAAATGACCAATCACTGGAAGAGTTATTTGCTTTAATATCATTGACTAAATTGATACCTCTTGGTAATTCAAAACTAGCAGGATCATATTCATTATTATTATAAAATTCCACAAGGCTAATTGTTGTAGCGGTAGTGTCGTTACAAAGCAAACCAATTTGACCACCGGCATAATTACTTAATGCTTCACGGTTCGCTTTGCCACTCATTGTCATTGAAATAAGTTCTTTACTTGCGTTTCTTACAGTAAAGATATTACCTGACATAGTAACTTCAATTTCAGAATCGCCTAAATCAATACTAACACCATCAATAAATGTGGAATCATATCCAGATAAACTCAAAAGTTGTATCCAATCTTTGCTTATATTTAATGCATAACCAGTATATGTAGATTCGTTAATTGCACCACCAAATAAGAAAGACTTTGTGGCTTTATGGCTAAAATATGGATTTCCATTACCGCTTGTATCTTGTGAATAATTTTCAAATTTTAATTTAGCGGTAAAGTTATCATAAGAAGTGTTAGATAAATAAGTGCCAACAGAATTTGTTGTTACTTTATTTCCACTAAAAGTCCAATCACTGGCTGAAGCGTTGGCCTTAATTTCATTAACAACGTTTTCAGCCGCGTCACTAGGAGTGGTTTCACCATAGCCAATTAAGCGGAAGTTAGAGAAATTACGATGATAATTCATATCATCATTAATAGTTTCAAAATTAATAATGCCATTGTCGTTGTTTTCACCATTACGGTCATAGATTTTAATGCCTAAACCAATTTCTCCAAATGGGTTCATGACAGAATGTGCATTGCTTAAGCTAATTGCAAATTCCATACCATAATGTGTGTCATCAGTGTAACTTGATTTGATATATGTTTTACCATCATTTCTGCATATGTTAGACATGTAGTAATCCCATACATATTCACAACCAATGCCATCGCCATATTGTTCGTCGCGGTTATAGCCTGCACCCGCTTTGAAGAATCCTTCACATGCATATTCACCACGGTATTTATCACTTTGCTTACCATTCCATGAAGAATCAGCGTATTTTTCACTATGTAAAGTGTCAATTCTTAATTCAACTGCGTCGTAAGCTTCAGTCCATTTACTAGTGTCTTGTTTAGTAAAATCACGTGTTGTTTTAGTTGGATCATAAACATTGACAAATACATAAAGCATGTCTTCTTGCCAGACTGCTTCTAATGTTGCAGTTACTTTTGAATCTTTGTACATTGCTGGTCCGAAATCATATTTGGCCGCAGCGTTATATAATTCATCACGTGTTCCATCGACTGTAATAGTGCCACTGGTTAAATGATTAATCTTATGTAATTTGGAGGTGCCACCAAATTGAATACGACTATCATCTAAATCGGATGTGTCCATGTATTGGTTTCTTGTGCCGTTATCTTTCCAATTTTTTGCGTCATATCCTGGAATATCTTCTTGGAAGAAATAACGTTTTCCACATTGACAACAATGCCAATACTCATAAAGACCATTAGATCCTTTTGCTTTATTGTTGGTATCCCATCCTTCACCTGAGTAATGGTTACCAGAACAAACTTCACACTGCGCGCCGGTGAACATTTTATTGTTGGCAAAAAGTGTGTCTGCGTTAAAAGCGATGCTTAAAGCACCCACCGCTAAAACGGATATACCCATAAAAAGGGTTATTTTTTGTTTTCTTTTCATAAAAACACCTCATTTATATTTTTAAGCAACTCAAAAAGGCAAACAATACATTAAAGTTTCAAATTTTTTATAACAAAAGGACACATCAATATATGTTCATAAATATTAAAATTTTATTTTATACGTTTAGAATTACGATATTTTAAAGGAGACATACCAATCTTCTTTTTAAAGAGATTTGAAAAATAATATTGATTGTTAAAATGCAATTTTTGCGATATTTCATTAATTGATAAATCAGTCATTGCTAAATATCTTTTGGCAAAGCCTAATTTAACATCTAAATAATAATCGTAGGGAGTTTGATTAAATTCTTTTTTAAAAATGCGGTTGATCTGTTTTTTAGAATAGTGGATATTATTCATTAATTCATCCATTGATATTTCTTTAAAGGCAGCGTTATCCAAAGCATTTTTAATCAATTGAGCGGTAGGAGATATCTTGCTTGAAGGATTGCTCTTTTGTTTCGCGATGATATGTAACATTTCAAAAATTGTGTTACTTACATCGATAGAAATGTCATCTGACTGATTAGAACGTTCCGCGATTAATAAAAGTTGGTCAAAATACGGACGCATATTTAAATTTTTAAAAACATGTATCCCATTTAAGTGATAGGCGTTAAATACTTGTTGAAAACACTCGCTAGTAAAATTAACCCATATTTTTTCATACGGATCATCTTTATCACAACAATCAATATGTGCTTGGTGTGGCTCTATAATGTAAAAATCACCTGGAACAAGTTCAAATTCCTGGTCTTCAAATATTAAATGGCCTTTGCCTGATACGACATAGCCAAAAACAAAAAGTTTCGAATCTTGTCTCTCTACGTGATATTTAGCATTTGGGTATGTAATACCAATATTTTCAATTTGAAAAGGAAGCTCACTTTCTTTATTAATTAAAAATAGATGCCACTTCTCATTTACAGCTGGACCAATTACGTCGTTAACATGATTTTTAACTTTTAATGCCATAGATTTCTTAGATTTTATATTATTTTCTTTTAAAAAATATACAAAAGTTCCCTTTGTGGTTTTATTATACATTTTTTTCTTGGATATGTCCTTTTTTTATATTCCTATGTATTTTTTTTGTTTTATAATTTAGTTAGTATGTTGCAAATTGAATTTCGCAACGTGAACAAGGTGTACGCCAACAATGTTCACGCTGTCATTGATTTTAATCTCACCATTAACGAAAATGAATTCGTTGTTTTTGTTGGCCCATCTGGATGTGGTAAATCTACTACTTTAAGAATGCTTGCTGGTTTAGAAGAAATTTCTTCTGGCGAAATAGTGATGGATGGTAGAGTGATTAACCATGTCGAACCAAAAGATCGCGAAATGGCGATGGTATTTCAAAATTACGCCTTATATCCGCACATGACAGTGCGCGAGAATATGGCGTTTGCTCTTGAAATGCGTGGTATTCCTAAAGCTGAAAGAAACCAAATGGTGGAAGAGGCTGCTGAAATTATTGGTTTAACTAAATATTTAAATAAGAAACCTAGAGAACTTTCTGGTGGCCAAAGACAACGTGTTGCGTTAGGCAGAGTTATTGTTCGTAAACCAAAAGTATTCTTAATGGATGAACCATTGAGTAACTTAGATGCGAAATTGCGTGCATCCATGCGTGTAGAAATAACAAAGTTACATAAGCGCGTGAACGCAACAACAGTTTATGTTACACACGATCAAACTGAAGCTATGACTATGGCGGATAAAATTGTTGTTATGAAAGATGGTTTTATTCAACAAATTGGTACGCCTGATGAAGTATATAATGACCCTGCAAATTTATTTGTTGCGACATTTATTGGTTCGCCTGCAATGAATATTTTTGAAGCCACATTAACTAAAGATTCTATTTCTTTCTTTGGTGTTAAAGAAAAAATTAGCAGTGATTTATACGATAAATTAAATAAATTGTATGATGATTTTATTGATGAACTTAATAATGACATTGCAGAATTAGAATTTTTAGTACAAGAACATCCAACAAAACTTAAACATGCTTTTACTAAAAAACAAAAGAAAATAAATGAAGAGATTTTAAAAAATCCTTTAACATATGAAAATCAACTCGAGACTAAGAGATGCCAATTAAAAGAAGCATTAGTGGCGCGTGAGTGTGAAGAAAAAACCATTAAAGTTGGCATTCGTCCTTCTGAAATTTACCCAGCCAACAAAGAAAATAAGAATTTAACTTCCTCAATTAATTTTGAAGTTGAAGAAGTAGAAAATCTCGGACATGATTTCCTTATTCATTTAATTAAAGATGATATTAAATTAGTAGTTTCTCGACTTGCAAAAGAGGTAACTAATATTGATAATGACTATTCATTTGATAAGGATAGTCTCTATTACTTTGATCCTATTTCTACCAAAAGAATTAAATAATAAAGGAGAGTAACATGAGAAAAAAGAATCTCGCTCTATTACTTTTATTACCTTCCCTACTAGTTGTTGGGTGTGGTAATAATCAAAAGACTGACCCAGTCGATCCTGTCATTCCAGATGTACCAGATGATCCGGTATATCCAGAAGAAAGATATGATGTCGTTTTTAAAGATGGCGACACAATTATCAAAGAATACAAAGACCAATTAGCGGGTACTTATGTTGATATTCCAACTTTGGAAACCAAGGAACGTTATACGAATACCGGTTGGTTTGGTGTTAGTGATAAAGCTTTTAAGGATGGTAGAGTCCGTGTTTATGAAGCTGATGATCAAACTTATACCGCGATATGGGATGAAATGTTTGGTACTGAAAAAGTATTTGAAGCAACTTCTTTAACATCTACTCAAACCATTAATGTTGATGGTAAAAAAGACACAGCGTATGACGACGCTACAGTTATTGATATTGCTTCTGGTAACGCTGATGCAACCGCGAAAGCATATGTTAAATATGATGTTAGTAATATTTATGTATTTATGGAAGTGACTGATTCCACAAATTTCCCACATAAAACTAGTAATCAAAAAGCAAACTCTTGTGATTCAGTTGCTTTATATCTTGATTTAATGCATGACGATAAATTAGCAGAAAAAGGTTATTCTACTGGTTGGGGTAAGGCATATCGTGGAGAACCTGGCCCAATGGTGGAAGGTATTTTCTCTATTTCTCGTGGTTTTACCGCCACAAGTGATAAACGTTATAGCGACGCAGATGGCAGCACTTTTGACTGGCGTGGCTGGTTATCTAATGAAGCTAAAAATAGTGGCAACACTGTTGGAACTACCTTAGAAACTACGAATGGCTATAATGTTGAATATCGTATCGAATTAACAAATGTTAATATTCCTGATGAATATAAACCAAAAGCAGGTAATCAATTTGGTTTAGGCATCGTTTTATACGATCAAACAAGTGACTCCTATGACACTTCTAAGTTCTGCGACCACGCAAATGGTATTGAAACATTAAACTTAGAAAGTGAAAGTGGTCCTAAAAAATTATCTAACTTTACTTATAAACAAAATCAAAACGAAGATCGTTCATCTATGATGGCGACAAAAATCCGTGATGGCTACGCTGTTTTAGCGGATACTTCTCGTGATGATTTATTTAAAGATACAACCGCAAATTTGTTAGAAGATAACAAAATCGAAATTTTGTATGATGATGGTGGTTATTATTTCTATGTCACCAAAGGTGAAATAACTTCATCATTAACATTTAAATTTGAAACTAGTAGTCGTGAAGTAACAGTTACTGGTAATAAGAAATTTATGGTAAATAGTGTGGATAAATATTTCACTGTGTCTTATTTAAAAGATGGCGCTCAAGTCAGTGAAAAATATTTCATTATGGAATCAGCAAATGGTAATAACCTTGATCCAGCGAGAAAATTATTTACTGCTAAAGAACTTGATAATCAAACAATTACTATCGATGGTGAATTAGATTCTTCTTATGATACTTCTATTGCTATTGATGTTAATCAACAATCATTAGTTGAAAAAGGCACATTAGCCGCGAGCGGTGTAGCTTATATTATGTATGACGCTAGTGCTATTTATGTCTTTGTTGATGTTACTGATCCAACTGTTGATACAACTACTGTTAACACTAACAACCCAGAACAAAATGACTCTGTCGAATTCTGGATTTCAACTACTCAAGTTTTACCAACAACTAGTACAACTTGGGGCACTGCAAATAGACCTGATGTAAACTACTGTGGTGAAGGTGCATTTAGACTTCGTGCAGGTAATGACACTTTAACTGGTGGACACTGGTTATTTGATAATTCCGCTGTGGAAAAAGTAGGTGCTAGTAAAGTAACTGAAAATGGTTATACAGCTGAATTTAAGATTGGTTGGGGATCTTTTGCTACTAACTTAGCTACTGATGAAATTATTGATTTCTGTATCAATATTAACGACGGTGAAAATAACACCAAGAATACTTGGAATAGACATGGTGTAGTTTGCACTAATATGCTTAGCCATAATGCTTGGATTCAACCAAACTATTTAGATCATTTAAAATTGGCAGGTAAATAAATATGAAGATTAAGTTTACAAAATTTTTAATGGTCTTTAGTCAAGCTGCTGCTTGTTTATTAACAAGCGCATGCTCTACAAATGAAACGAAAAAAGTCGAAAAACAAATCTACGCTGACGATAATGAAGATATTTCATTAAATGATGCAATTACTATTACGGCTGATTTTACCACTCCTAGTGACCCAGCTTTAATTAAAAAGATGGACATGTATAATGCTGGTTGTGTTAATCCTGTTACTAACTATGGACGTGACATGGAATATTCTAAGTTATTGAACCCAAATTCTTTAAGAATTGATGCTTCTATTGGTAAAGATAATGGAAATGCAGGTGAATTCTTAGTGACTGATGAATATGATATTTATGATTATGATCCAGTCGCAGATACTTATAAGATTGATCCAAGCAGTTTGCATTATGATTTCTCAGCTTTGGATGAGACTTTGTCTTATTTCCAAGAAATGGAAACGTTACCTTATATTTCATGGTGCTATCTTCCAACACCATTACAAGATACTTCTAACTTCACTCGTTTAGAAACACGTGTTACTAACTGGCAAGAAGTTTGGGAAGAAATTTATTATAACTACGCGAAATATTATAAAGATAAAGGCGTTCGTATTGGTTTTCATGAAATTTATAACGAACCAGACCTTGAAATTTTAAAATATTGGGGAGTTTTCCCAGAAGATTCAATGTATTTCTTAAATATTGATTCTTTTGCTCCTTTACAAGCAGATGGCTCTCGTGACCCAAGTAAGGGATGCTATCCTGATATGTATGAATACGGAATTAAAGGTATTCTTAGAGCAGATCCTGACGCAACCGTTGGTGGGCCAGCTTTTGCACTAGGTGATATTGCTGTCGAAGATTGGGTTGGTTTTATGCCAAGAGTGAAGGAAAGAAATTTACAAATGGATTTCTTCTCTTTCCACACTTACTTAGATGGTGAAACATGGTTTTTGCCACAAAGTAAAAGAAATAAAGGTAGAAAAAATGAATTAGAAAAAGTTGTTGATTCATTAGAAAGTAGTAGTCAGTTCTTAACTACTGCAGTTCATATTAATGAATTTTCACCTGTGAATAGTGATAATGGTTCTTTAGCTGGTGATAACTGCGATTTTAACTATTATTATGGCGCAGGTATGTCTTTAGATGCTTTATTTGAAGCAGTAGATCGTTCTTCTATTCAAAAGATTAACTGGGCACAAATGAATTCTTGTTCTGCAAGCAACAATGACCCATATGGTTTAATTGACCGTTATGGCTATCCAAAAGCTGCTTTAGGGGCATTAATGCTTTATCAAGATATGCCTGTTTGGCGTTATAAAGCAGAATCTAATCACGATGATTCTGGTTTAAGAACAGTTGTGTCCACTGATGATGATAAGATTTCTATTCTTATTTGGAACACAAATGACGCTCGTGATGCTAGTGGTGTGTTATCCACTGATGGTGATAGAACTGCCGCGGTTAAACTTGATTCTCCAAGATTCCAAGGTGGTACTCGTCGTGTTTATCGTATTGATAAGGAACACGCAAGCCATTATGACCAAACATTAACTGATTTACCATCTTACCAAAACGAGAAAAAATTAAATGGTGAAGAAGAATACGTTTGGACAGGTAATGTACCTGCTGATGGTGTTGTTTATATCACAATTAATAAAGATGAAATTAATGATTTTGAAGTAAATAATTACAATGATGACTTTGCCAATGTAATTAAAACATCATACTACTATGAAGATCGTTATAGAGGTTTAACTGGTAGTCGTGAAGAATACAGTGACTTTACAAGTGGCAAGAGCGGTTCTTATGCTTTATTTGATGACCATACTTGGACAACTTATTTAGGTTTAGGTCCTTGTGAAGGCAAAAGTGATGGTTCTGCTAAAAATCAAGCTGTCGCAAGTACTGGTGTTATTTGTGATGATTTACCAACAAACTTCAGAGTATTAGTGGATAAAGACACACGTTGTAAAATGCTTAATCAATATTCTAATTTAAGCGTTCGTATTGATTTCTATAATGATGCGACTGGTGAATATGAAGATTCAGTAGCTTTGCATAATGGTATTTACGATATTTCCGCTAACCCTAATGAACAAGATAGCAAATTAACCAATGTTGATGTTTATCCTTGGGGCACTAAGACTTATGCTGATAAGGAAGTAGCATTCACTGGTAATACCTGGAATGTAAATTTAAATGAAATAGCACCTGAATATTGGCTTAATGGTAGCCATAAAGCGATGGTGTCTTATACATTACGTAATACAGGAGCAAATTCCCGTGTTATGATTACACTTGCTAAATAACTGGAGGTAGTTAAATGAAAAACAAAGTGCTTAAATACTGTTTCTTAGCCGGTGTGGCAGCAATGTCCATTTCGGCATGTACGGTTAAAGAAGGTGATGGTGGTTCCACTAGTGATGGTGAAATCATTATGAATATCACCGATGATGAAATTAAGGAATTTAAGAAAAATCCAATTTCGATATCTTTCTGGAGCCCAATTACTGGACCAGACTCTGCTTATTTCCAAAATATTATCAAAACTTGGAATGATACTTATGGTCAATATATCAAAGTAAATAGTGATCCTCTTGATGAAGAAGCCCACTATACAAGAATTTTGACATCCTTTAAGGATAATTCTACTGCTGATATTACACTTATTCATAAGCAAAGATTAGCAAGATATTATCGTACTGGTAGATTAAGAGATATGACTAGTATCGTTAGTAATGCTGGCCTTAGCAAAAGTCAATATGTTGATGGTGCTTGGGATGCAGGCATTTATGATAATAAGATGTATGCCTTAACTCTTGATTACATTCCTACTTTACTTTATTACAATAGAAAATTGATTCCTGAAGGATATAGTGAAGCAGATATTCTTAGTGGTAATTTCACCTATGAAAAGATGTGTGAAATGGCCGCAGCGGCCTATGTGCATAGCCCAGTCAGTTCTAAACGTGTATTTGGCTTTGCTTTTAACTATGGCTTCTGTGAAGAACCATTTATTAGCAATTTATATTCTTTAGGTGGTAAAGCTGTGGATAGTAGTAATCCTAAACAACCACTTTATAATGACGCTAAGTCGCTTGAAGCGGTGAAAGCTATTGAATCTATTCCATTTACTAAAACAAGTGATGGCTACAAGATGGCTTCTGAATCAGGTGCTGACCACCGTAAAGTTTTTAAAGCCGCTAAGGCGTTATTTACAATTGATGGTCTTTGGTCCACAACTTCCTTAGTGTTCCATAATGAAAATGTAGATACCGGTATTACTTATATGCCATCTGTAAATAGCACTTCTGATCGTGTTACTTACAGTGATTCTCATATGTTTGTTTGCTTTAATAATAAGAATACTTCTGATGCGCGTGATAAAGCCATTTCATTATTCTTAAAATATTATGTAAATAATGACCTTTATTGGTGCAAATCAGGTAAAGTTGCTGCTAGAACAGTAACTGCTGAAAATGATGAATACAGTGCCCTTGAATGGGGCTTTGTATCCACTGATTCAAACAAAGTAATTGTCCCTGAAAATATTTATAGTTATCAAACAATTACTAGTCACGCAGCTGAAACAATTTCAGAAATCTGTGAAGGTAAAGGCAATGACCATACTCGTTATACAGATGAAGAAATTCAATCTATGCTCGATAATAGTGTTACGGAAGCTATTAACTTAGTTAATCAATTATGATTGTTCGAGGGTTAGACGCTTACGATATACCAAAAAGTAAAAAACCATTGGGTAAGGTAATTACCCCGTGGCTCTTTTTACTACCACATTTAATTTTCTTTGTGGTGTTTATTGTCTTTCCTTTCTTTTACGGAATTTTCTTATCTTTTTTCAAAACTGACTTAAGTTCTACTATGGAATTTGTTGGTTTTGATAATTATGTGGCGATATTTACCCAAGATCCTTTTAGAAGCGATTTCTTTAAAGGATTGGCTCATACCGCTTTATTTACTGCAATAAGTGTGCCTTTAGTGATTATTGTGCCACTTTTACTCGCTCTTTGGTTATACGCAATTAAAAATGAAAAAGTAAGAGCGGTTTTCCAAGCAATTTTATATTCCACAACTATTTTAAGTGTTTCAACTGTTGTCTTTATTTGGAAATACATGTTTGATCAACAAAATGGTTTTGTGAATCTATTGTTTTCTATAGACACTAACTGGCATGCTCAGCCACAAGCTTGGATTATTATCTTTGCTTTAACTTTATGGGCTGGTGTTGGAGGCAATATGATTATCTTTTTATCGGCTATTGCCTCTATTCCTAATTCTATGTATGAAGTCGCTAATATTGATGGTATTAGTAAAACTAAACAGTTTTTTAGATTAACATTACCAAGTTTAAAATTTCCTTTAGTATATTCATTTATTACAGGAACTATTGGCGCTTTTAATGTCTTTGGCCAACCTTATTTATATGGCTCATATAGTGGCACTTATGAAACTGTCATTATGGAAATTAAAGACTATGCTTTTGAAAAACAAATGGCTGGAATTGCATCAGCAATGAGTGTTTTATTAGGCTTAATTATTGTTATTGTATCGATCGTGCAATTTAGAATCACAAAAGGGGATGAATAAAATGAAAAATAAACGTTATTACATTACCCAAGCTTTATTAATTGCTGGTATGGCGATTGTTTGTATTATCTTTTTAATTCCATTGTTCTTTATGGTTTCTTTATCTTTGCAAGACCAAGAAACAATCCTTTTAGAGGGTGGTGCGAAGTTTTTCCCTAGTGTTATTACTTTTTCTAATTACACAACTATCTTCTCGAGTACTTATAGTGAAACCACACCAATTGCTAGATGGCTATTTAATTCCTTTGTGGTTGCAATTGCAAGTGCTCTATTAACCATTTTAATTGCCTCTTTAAGCGCATTTGCTTACGCTAGATTAAAGTTTAAAGGTCGTAAATTATTATTTAATGCTTTGCTATTAACAATGATGATACCAAGTGTTGTGTCTATCATTCCTAATTACATGACTATTTCTACGTTAAATTTAAAAAATACTTTAACTGCCTTAATTATCCCAAGTTTAGGTGGGGTGACGAATGTATTCTTAATTCGTCAATTCTTATATTCTATTCCTAAAGAATTAGATGAAGCTGCATTAATGGATGGGGCAAATTATATTAAATTATTTTTCCGCATTATTTTGCCACAAATGGTGCCAATTTTGGTAGTTGTGGGATTAAATACATTTTTAGCTTCTTGGAATGACATCTTATGGCCATTAGTTATTAATACCGCGAAAGATTATCGTACAATGACTGCTGGATTAGAAAATGTACAAACAGCATTTGAAGAGAACATTCCATGCATTATGGCGGCAACTGTGATTTCCGCCGTTCCTGTTTTAGTTGTTTATTTATTTACTCAAAAATATTTAATTAGAGGTATTTCTTTAACCTCAGGGATGAAAGAATAATGATGAAAAAAACTTTTAAATTAATTCCTTTATTAATTCCTTTTTTAATGGTGGGATGCACTAATAATAAAACACCAGTGGACCCAGTCGATCCAGTAGACCCTGTTGACCCTGTTGATCCGGACGACCCAGTAGATCCCGAAGTTCCAGAAGAAACAGGATTAGATTTTCAAACTTTGCATGGCTCTATTGAATATAGTGAATATGGGGCAATAGTGAAATCATCTACTGCTTCTTGTTTAATTACTAATAAAAGATTTACTAAAGGAACAATAAAAATGAATGTTACACCGAATGGT
>CAVEYA010000002.1:0-8833 GCA_963619935.1 bacterium
TAGATTTATAATCTATTAATCTCTGACTTTATTAATTTATCACCATGATAAGTTAATGCAAGAATAAAATCTTTTTCGTTATTCATTAATAACTTTAAAAATTCTTTATCTCCTTCCCAAATATTTAAAGTTAATATCTGATCAATATCTACCCAATGAAGTTCGCCTTCATCACATGTAATTATTTCACCAGTGAAGAATTTACTTGTATATAAGTACATCACTTCTTGATAATCATCATTTTTAAATATTACTTTCCCATGATATTGATAACTTAATAAAGTTAAGCCTGTTTCTTCTTTAACTTCTCTTAGTAATGCTTCTTCTTTACTTTCTCCTACTTCAATATGTCCACCTACACCAATCCATTTCGCATTGTTTAAATCATGTTTCTTTTTATTTCTTAGTAGCATCAAATACTGATGATCTTTTTTTATATAACAAAGTACAGTTTCTTCCATATCCTTTATTTTAATCAAAATGAGACAGAAGAAAAAGTTAATACTATGTTAAATAACTTATGTTAAAATCTAGTCATGTCCCAAAAAGAAATTTTAGAAGACCCCATTAATGGTTATATAGTCAATCAAGATACTTACCCAATCGGTAAGGATATTGATGGTAATTCTTTAACCAGTAAAGATGTACAAGTAGTTCTTTTAAAAATTATTTTAGAATTAGATAGAGTCTGTCGTAAAAATAATATTCCTTATGCACTTGCCTATGGCAGTGCTTTAGGCTTATATAATTACCACGGTTTTATTCCATGGGATGATGATGCTGATATCGCAGTGGACTTTTTCGACATTCCTAGACTAATTGAGGCATTGAAAAGAGATTTATCCAAAGAATTCTATTTTGATGCTTACGAAAGCGATAAACGCTATAACGTGCTCATTCCCACTATTAAATTAAGGATGAGAAACACTTATATCAAAGAAAGAAACTGTTATACACTACCAAATCGTTGTAAACAAGGTGACGGTCTATTTATTGATATTGTGGCCTTCATGGGTGTTCCAGAAAATTATCATCAACATTTAAATGTAATCGCGTACACACAATGGAAAGTTGCGTTATATGTTTTCTTAGATAGCTTTTTAAGAATTCACCCATATCACTTAAAAAAGAGAATTAAAAATCATGAAGTAAAAATCGCAAATAAATATAAAGATTCAAATAAAGTTTCACAATCAGTTATCATTCCATTCCAAAACTGGGGCAGAAACTTAAAGAAATTAGCGTACCCAAAAGAAATGATATATCCATTTAAGGAGTATGATTTCTGTGGTCATAAATTATATTCATTTAATGACGTTGAAGGATTCTGCCGCTATGTTTATGGTGATAAATCATTAAAGAAATGGGATAAAGATAAATATATTGATCCATTTCCACAATATAAACGTAAAGCTGGTCATGCTAGAAAGATATCTCTTATAAGAGATAAATAAAAACCGCATCGCTGCGGTTTTTTCTTATTTCACATCTCGTTTAGAGAAGATTAAAGTGCCAAAGAAAGTAAAGATAACTGACCAGTACGCTGGTGTGATAAGTCCAGCTAGGAAAGTATCATTATCAATCTCAATTCCATCATAGGAAGTTGTTAACGCTCCAAAGGTGTACATTGGATTAAACCATTTTGTCGCGTTATATGTGTAATAAGTATAAGGTATGCCTTCTGCATCATGTCCAATTTTAACTGTAGTTAACTTACTGACCATACCAAAGATAAATAAGAAAAGCATCACCACTATGACGATTGGTAACGAACCACCAATATTACGAATTAGTGTGGCAACAAAAATAGAGAAACAGGTAACAAAGATATACGCCATAATAGAAATTAAGACATATCTTCCTAATGCACTACCAATTAATACTCCATATGTTGTTTCACCTGTTGCTTTAAATCCACCCATTAATGAACCTAAACCAAACGATAATAAAACATACCAACTCATAATGACAAAAGTGAAAATTAAACCACTTAATAGCAAGCAGAGATAAATATGAGATTTTTTATTACCCGCAATAATTTTGTTTCGAATTGTCCCATAATTAAATTCACCAATAGTGAGAATAACTAAATAGATCGGAACAGCGAAACCAAAGTTTTGAATTGGTGATAAAGAATTAAATAATAGATTTTGTCCATTGGCAAAGCAATTTACATAATCACTTGGGTCGCTCATTTGATTTTTTAATCCCATATCAATCGCTAAAAAGAGTAAGGACAAGAATACCGCTAAAGCAGTGCTGACAATTAAAACAATTCTAAATGTCCAGTCATGAATAAGTTTATATAAAGAAGCTTTAATAATGTTAATCATGTTGAGCCTCCTTAATTAAGTTAAGATAATATTCTTCAACATTACCCTCCACTGTTTTAATCTTAGTAATTTCAATATCTTCCTTATTTAATTGATTTAATAAATCAAGAGGTTTAATTTTATCAATCACTCGAACAATATTATTTTGTAAAATAACATATTGAAGATTTAACTTATTTAAAGCATCGGTTAACTTTCTTGTATCTTCATAATGTAAATCAATGCCGTTTTGACATTTATTAAATAAATCTTCGGCGGAGATTTCTTCCAATAATTTACCATGTGAGATAAAGCCATAATATGTCGCTACCTTTTCTAATTCAGAAAGAATATGTGAAGAAATTAAGAAAGTAATGCCTTCCTTATTTAAGTTAATAATTAATTCACGAAGAGAAGCGATACCTTCTGGATCTAAACCATTCATCGGTTCATCTAAAAACATCATCGTTGGTTTAATTAATAATAAGACTGCGATACCAAGTCTTTGTCTCATACCTAATGAGAAGTTTTTCGCTTTCTTTTTACCTGTATTAAATAAACCTACTTGTTTTAATACTTCATCTACCACGCTTAAATCTTTAACACCATAATATTGACAAGCATAAGTGAGGTTTTGTTTTGCCGTCATAGTAGGAACTAAAGAAGGTGCTTCCACGATTGCGGATATATGTTTCCGCACATCATAAATTCTTTTATCTTTATTTGCTACATCAAAGATGGTGTAGCTACCATTTTTAGGTGTTGCTAAACCCATTAATAAACGCATGATTGTGGTTTTACCACTACCATTTTCGCCGACAAAGCCATATACACTACCAACTGGAACATGCATATTTACTCCATCAACAACGCGTTTACCACTATAAATTTTTGTTAAGTTTTCCGTCGTAATTGCGTAATTAGACATAGTTATTTCTCCTACGCAATTAGTATATATAAAATGAGCTTATTTGATTAGCAATATCGACATTTTTTTATAAATCGCAAATAGTTGTATATTAATATACATCAATATTTTATAATGAAATATCGTAAGTAATATAGGGGGCTAGTTATGGCAAGAATTATTTTAATTGGTGGAGGTTCTTCTTCTGGTAAATCATTTGTCACTAAAGAAGTGTTAAAGAATATCGGAGAGGAAAACATCACTCGTTTAACTATGGATGATTACTATTTAGATCAATCTGATATGAGTATGGAAGAAAGATATAAAGTCAATTATGACCACCCAAAAGCGTTTGACTGGTCTTTAATGCGAAAGCATATTCAAGCATTAAAGAATGACCAACCAATTAATAAACCAATTTATGATTTTATTACTTTAAATAGAACGGATAAAACAGAAGTAATAACGCCTAAAAAAGTAGTTATTATTGAAGGCATTATGGCCCTTGTTGATAAACAAATTCGTAATCTAGGTGATATCAGAGTGTTTATTAACGCAGGTGCGGAACGTCGGTTTTTACGAAGATTAATTCGTGACTCAAAAGAAAGAGGCAGAAGCTTTGAAAGCATCGTTAATCAATACTTCTCCACTGTGCAACCAATGTACGATGAAATTGTAAAACCATCTAGTGAATACGCCGACTTAATTATTAATAACGACGGGGTGAAAAACCTTGCGATAGATGTCTTAACTTGTGTCATTGAAGAACAACTCGATATCGCAAATAACATCAGAAAAGAAAAACATCGTCAAAACGATGAATTTAATGAAGAAAATCTTAAATCTGTATTCCTAAATATGGAAAAGCATTAAGGATGAATTGATGATATATCGTCATCCTTAGAAGGATTTAAATCACTACAAGAACGTTCAGCGATAAAATTAAGGTGGTCACCACAACGTTCTAGATTACCAACTAAATTAGTAAAGATATTGGAAGATTGGGGCTTACATAAGCCCTTTTCTAATCTTTCTAAATGGCCATTAACCATATTTGTTCTTTGATTATCAATTAAGTTTTCTAAATTTCTTGTTTTATCGAGTTTTTCTAATGAAGGCTCATCAACTAGTAAAGTTACTTGAATAAACATGTCATTAATGTACTTTTGCATCTGTTTTAAATCATCAATCACCGCAGAAGAAAATTCTAATTTCTCATTTACTTCATGGAAAGTATAAGAAGTAATATTATCCGCAACTTCGGTTAATCTCACCATGTCATTAATATCTAATTGCATACGAGAGATTCTTTTTTGTGATTCTGGGCTAACGCCTAAAGATGAAATCTTTATTAAGAAAGAAGAAAGATGATTTGCCATTTCCATCACTTTAATTTCTTTTTCACTAATCATCTCTTTCTTTTCATAATCCTTTTCAATAAATGCTTCAATAGCCATGTTTAAATCATCTAAGCTGTTCTTTGCTAATAAATGATAATAGGAAATAGCCTGGATTAAGGCTAATTCAGGCGTTTCTAAGAAACGATTATCTAATAAATCTTCACTATTATTTTTCTTTTTATCAGGAATAATCTTGCTAGATAAAAACACTAATCCTTTTGTGAATGGTAAAAATAGAAATGTACACACAGTATTAAAGAAGGTATGGAACATTGCGATTTGTAAAGAAGGATTATTTTTAAACCAGCTACCAAAGGTCATTTCCATTGCGCTTGGCCAGCAAATCAAGATAATAAAGAAAATTAAAGAACCAATAATGTTAAATAATAAATGAATGATTGCAGTTCTTTTCCCATTCGTAGTAGAGCCAATGGATGATAATAAAGCGGTTGTGCACGATCCAATATTAGATCCTAATATTAAATAAAGAACACCATTACCAGAGCCACCAATAACCGCTCCTGCCATAGCAAGAGCTAAAACGATGGAAGTTATTGCACTAGAAGATTGGGCTAATGCAGTCAATACAATACCTATTAATAATAAAAGGAAAGGATTAGTAATATTTACTAACGCTTCTTTAATCGCGTCATTATCCAAAAATAATGTTTTCATGTTATCGGTCATTGTTGCTAAGCCTAAGAATAATAATCCCAAGCCTGCAATTAAATCACCCGCTAAAGCAATTTTAGGGAACTTTTTATGAAATATTAGTCTTAAAATCACTCCTAACAAAGTTAAAGCAATAATAATCTCTGTTAAAGGAAAGGAAGATGAACTTAATCCACCTAAGGCCACTATTTGAGCAGTAATGGTTGTGCCTATATTCGCACCCATAATATATGTTGCCGCTTGTGCTAATGTCATAACACCAGCGTTAACAAAGCCCACTACCATAATTGTGGTAGCCCCACTAGATTGCATAATCATCGTGGCTAAGGTACCTATTCCCACACCTGCTAATTTGGAATTTGCGGTTTTATGAAATAGTTTCTTTAAACCTGTCGTGGCTAGCTTCTCAGTAGATGTTTGAAGCATGTTCATACCAATGAATAATGCACCTAATCCACCAATAATGAGTAAAATAGGAATTACCATCTCGGTGCTAGAACTAGTTAATATTGTGTTTATAAAAGCCATAAATAATATAATTATTTTAGTAAGAGAGAAGGAAAAACGCTACTTAAAAATCAATTAAGTAATAAATATGGCCATAAAATGTAAAGAAGGAATATATATTTGTGTATTTTTTTAAAAATTTATGATTAAAATAAATAAAGAAAAGAACAAAAAGTTATGTATAACAAGAAAGAATCAACAGAAGACTATTTAGAAGCAATACTCATTGCCCAAAATAATGGCCAATCAATTAGGGCAGTAGATTTATCTCACTTAATGAATTTTTCTAAGCCATCTGTTTCTGTCGCGTTAAAAAAATTGAAAAATGAAAAATATGTTGAGATAAATGAGTCTACAGGTGAAATTATTCTCACCGATACTGGTCGTAAAATTGCGGAAAAAACCTTGGAAAGACACACTATCTTAAAGAGAGCGTTTATGTCCTTAGGAGTAAATGAAGAAACCGCAAGTGAAGACGCATGTAAAGTGGAACATCTAATTAGTGAAGAAACTTTTCTAGCAATTAAAAAGCATTTAGACAAATAAAGATAAATATTTATATTTATAATAGAACACCATTGCTGGTGTTTTATTTTACCTTTGTAAACAAAACTTTACATCGATTATTTATTAGTTATATATTAATAGCGTTAACCTTTTGGAGGAAAAATATTATGACCTTAGGGGAAAAAATAGTTCATTTACGTATTTCACAAAATATTTCACAAGAACAATTATCTAGTTTGTTACATGTATCTAGGCAAACAATTAGTAAGTGGGAATGTGACGAATCCTTACCACAAATAGATAAGATAAAAGAATTAAGTGATTTATTCAAAGTTACCGCTGATGAATTAATTAATAATGAAATAGTTATTCATCGTGGTAAACAAGTATTACCAAACATCACTGGTGAAACAAAAACCAAATATTTCGGCACTGATGGTTTTAGAGGTGAAGCAAATAAAGTCTTAACCAGTGATCATGCTTATAAAATTGGACGTTTCTTAGGCTGGTTTTATAATAATCCAAAATATTATCCTGATGCGATTAACCATAGGGCTAAAGTGGTAATAGGAAAAGATACAAGACGTAGTTCTTATATGTATGAATACGCTTTAGCGGCAGGTCTTGCTTCTTCGGGAGCAGATGTAGAATTAATGCATGTCACCACTACTCCTTCGGTTTCTTATATCGTGAGACAAGATTGTTTCGATTGCGGTGTGATGATTACCGCAAGTCACAATCCTTTCTATGATAACGGAATTAAAGTTATTAACGGTAATGGTGAAAAATTAGAAGATTCTATTGCTATCTTAATTGAAGCTTATATTGATGGTGATTTAAAGAAATTAGGTGTTGAAGAAAATGATTTGCCTTTAGCCAGTAAAGATAATATTGGTTCAATTTGTGATTATTCTTCAGGCAGAAATAGATATATTGCTTATTTAATTTCATTGGCTAAACATTCAATGAAAACTTTAAAAATCGGTTTAGATACCTCTAATGGAGCTTCTTGGATGATTGCTAAATCTGTCTTTGATGCATTAGGCGCGCAAACATACGTAATTAACAATAATCCAAATGGATTAAACATTAATATGGACGCTGGAAGTACACATATCGAACATTTATGTGCTTATATTAAAGAAAATAATTTAGATTTAGGTTTTGCTTTTGATGGTGACGCAGATAGATGTATTGCTGTAGATGAAAAAGGAAATGAAGTCGATGGTGACAAAATTATGTATCTATTGGCCAATAAGTTAAAAGCGGAAGATGCATTAGATAAAGACACACTTGTTACTACAATTATGTCTAATTCAGGTTTGACTAAGGCCTTAAAACAAATTGGTATAAAGAATGTACAAACCAAAGTTGGTGACCGTTTCGTTTTTGAAAAGATGCAACAAGAAGGCTATTCCTTAGGTGGTGAGCAATCTGGTCATGTCATTATTAAAAAATATGCAACAACAGGTGATGGGATATTAACCGCAATTATGGTCACTGAGGAAGTTTTAGAAAGAAAAACAACTTTAAGTAAATTAGTTGCACCAGTTAAGTTATTGCCACAAAAGATTAAAAACGTAAGAGTAACTAGCAAGGCTGCTGTTATGGAAGATGAACAAGTTTTAGCTAAATTTAAAGAAGTAAACGACCAAATTGGCGATAACGGTAGAGCGATACTTCGTCAATCAGGTACAGAGCCAGTTATTCGTATCATGTTAGAATGCCCAACTCTTGAAGAATGTGACACATATATTGATAAGATTTATACAGTTATTAAAAAGCGTGGTTATATCTGTGAATAAATAAAAAAAGTATCTCGACCGAGATACTTTTTATTTAATATTAAAAATATTAATTGTGTTCTTTTCTATTCTTTTTTACAAAATAGAATGCACCTAATGATGTTAGACACACTAATGCAATAGCGGAAACAACATAAGCTTCATTTTGGTTATTTTGTAAGATAGTAGTATTTGCAGATTTAGCAGAAGAAACGCCTCTACCAATAAAATCTTCTAAGCCATATCTTTGAACAATATGGTCATATAAACTAGCAAATCTATCAAAGTATTCATCACCATCACCAACTTTGTAATTCTTCAAAGTGTTTTGGCCTTCTTCACTACAATGCGGCCACATTAAAATAAGTGCATTTGTCCACATATATGAAACAGTTTCAGAATTATCAGCGTCTTCATCAATACAGCATTGATCTAACCATTGAAAAAAATTATTTTCTAGCCATGTTTTTGCATCTACAGGGCCAACATCAGCACGTGCGCAAATCACATTGCTGCTATTATTTGTGTTATTTATACCAACAAGGGCTAATCCACTAGAGAGTATAATTCCTGCACTTATTGTGAGTAATTTTCTTTTTAATTTTCTCATATTTTAGCCTCCTTTTATTTACCGGAATAAAATAATGAACTTATTTAAATTTTTTGTCAATTATTTTTATAAAAAAAATATAAAAGTATAAAAATATTAGAATCTAACGTTTAGTTATAGTCACACTAATATAC
>CAVEYA010000003.1:0-12437 GCA_963619935.1 bacterium
ATTTAATTTTAGGAGAAACTATGAAAATTAAGAAAATTTTACCTGTGTTATTGGCTCTTCCTTGCTTAACAGGTTGCAACACTAGCACAATGAAAGCACCAAAATTTAAAGCATATTCTAATGAAGTGACTTATGACACATTCCTAGAAGCTTGGAATATTGCTTATAACAATTCTGTGGTAGAAAAAGAAGACTTGCTCTCTTCAAACATTATTAAATTAAATAACTACGATTTATTGCAAACCAAAACATCTCTTAAAGCATCTGGTTTAACTTTTGCTAATAAATCTGAACTTTTCGAGAGTTTAACCGAGAAAAATGACACTAACAATTTACTCTCCGATACGAAAACTGATATTAAGATGGTTTTAAAAGGAGATGAGTATACCACAGGATCGCATCACACTAGCGACGCAGTCGGAAAAGCAAACGGTCACACATTCCTACAAGTAGAAACTGTCAATGAACAAAAAATGATTGTGATGTTAAATGTAGACATCAAAAGTTATAAAAAATTTGCTGTCATCAATGATGGAGAAACAGAGGCGAGTGTTTTTGATAGCGGAATTAGATCAGAAATTGATCAATATACATTCAATGCTTTTAAAAACCATATCAATAACGAAAGTAACTATAAATACTTTTTAGATGAAGAAAATTCGTTATTTACTGTTGTTTATGAAAATGAAATTAAAAATGATATTGAAGGTCAAGACGATGTATTAACCACATCCAAAATAGCGCAAATCAAAATTAGTGAAAAAGAAATTACTTTCAAATTAAATAATACACAAATAGAAACAACAGAATATTTAGAAAGCACAACTAGTACTGAATATGCTGCAGGAGATGTAATTGAAACTCAAAAAATTGCATATGCAGATGTAAAAGTACAATTTACTAATGTTAATTTAAAAAAATTAGACATCAGTAAATATAATTTCATTAACGATTAATCAAAGAGGTAAAAAAATATGAAAACAAATAAATTATTTATTTCTTTAATAACAGTCTGTTTATTAACTGGATGTAATACATCTTCTACAATTAAAGAGATTAAAACTCCTAAATTTGCATCATACAAAAATGAAGTAGCAGATGTAACTGTTTTCCAAGAACAATTTACAGCAGCCTATAGCGGCCATAAGCTTTTTAATCCTGATATGGCGTTAGGTTCTCTTATTTTTAACGCTTTTGAAGGTGAAGGCACTGTTGAAGTGACTAAATTATCTTCCACCGGTGACAAATATAAAAGTATAGAAAATGTATTTGCTGAAATGAGTATGGAATATGATAGTCAAAATAATGTAATTCAGCAAAAGCAAACTCAAACAACAGCGATGGGTGGCGATTATTTTGACTTCGAAGATGGTGTAGGGAATACAGTGTATGAAAGCAAAGATTACGCTGATATGATAATCCAAATAGGCACTGTCAAAGAGGAAAAAAGTATTGTAGCAGTTGATAACATTACAAAAGCTTACATGCAAATGACAGCCTTAACAGAAGGTGTAGATGAAACCAAATATATGGAATCTTACATAAGAAGTCAAATTCCAAGCCATCTTGTTACTCCATTATATAGTTACATTTCAAGTTACCAAGAAACCGAAAAAAATAATTATAAATGGTATATTGATGGAAATGTTTTTACCTCAACTTATTACACAACATCGACTGACACAACAAACACTTACTACGATGTAACTGAAGAAGAAACAAAAACTATCCAAATTAAAATTACGGAAGATGAGATTTCATTTAAATCAAATTTCACATCTGTTACGAAAAAACTTTACAAAGTAAGCGTTTCCGATAAAGCAGCAGGTGATGAAGTTACAAAGACAGTGTCTGAAGTTTGCGATAACTCTTTAAAATTTAAAAATACAACTATAAAGCCAATTGATTTGAAAAATTATAAATTATTAGGCTAAATAATAAGGCATTTGATTTAGTTTTATTTAAAGCGTCTCCAATTTAAAAGGAGTCGCTTTTTCTTTTTTGAACAAAAATCAATTGCTGGCAATTATGAAATTAACACGATATAGTCATTTCAATAATTATTGCTTGTTTTTTATACTGTTTTTGTTAGAATAAACAAGCACATTAAAAATGCGCGAATGGCGGAATTGGTAGACGCGTACGTTTGAGGGGCGTATTGGGTAACCAGTGTGAGTTCGATTCTCATTTCGCGCACCAAAGTGCATATAAAAGTCCATTGATTGGACTTTTTTTATTAAAATACTTGCAATATAAGTCCATTATATACTTAAATTATTAAGTAACAACTCAGTAAAGAAAGAGGTAGTAAAATGAAAAAATACTTAAAAATTATTTCAGCCTTATTAGCCGTTGTTGGCTGTTTATTAATGTTTGGCACACAAGTCGTGGTCAAATGGGGTGTCGGTGCTAACGAAGTAATTGGCGTTAAAGCATTAGTCAATGGCACTTACCCAAATTTAAAAACAACATTCTCTGGAGCTTATTCTGGTTTAGCCGGTTATATCTTATTAGCATGTGCAGCATTACTCTTATTATTAATCGCTTTCACTTCTATTAAAGAACACGATATCTTAAGCGTTGTCTTAACTGGTATCGCCGTGATTGCCTTAATTGTTGGTATTATCTTAATCTTCACAATTAGAAAGAGCTTCGTTGACGCAAACGGATTATTAAGCAAACAAGTTTATGTCGGTTGGGGCGCAATTGCCGCAGGTTCATGTGGTAGCTTAGCTATCTTAAGCGGCCTTCTCAGCATGATCTTTGACTTAAACGGCAATAACTAATTAATTTATTATTTAACAAAATAACCCCGTCCAAATGAACGGGGTTTTAATTTGCTTATTAATTAATACTAGAATTTACTAGTGTCAAATTCTTTTAAGACTTTCACTAATGGCTTAACGACTTTTGCTACATTGCCATCAATAAATGGATTGCGTAAATGATTCTTTTCTAATAAAGAGACGAATGGAAGTTGACCGCCAAACTTACAAAGCTTAACATATTTCTTCCACGCCTTATCTTTATTCTTGCGCATTTCCACTAAGAATTGGAACGCACATACTTGAGCAAGTGTGTAATCTATATAATAGAATGGAGTGCCGAAGATATGTGACTGTCTAATCCAGAAGGCACCATGAGCGTATGTTGGTTGATCATCATATTTCTTATGTGGAGTGTATTTAGCTTCTAATGATTTCCAATATGCACATCTTTCTTCATGAGTAGCGTTAGGGTTTTCATATACCCAGTGTTGGAATTCATCAACAGTAATACCGTATGGTAAGAATTCAATCGCATCCGCTAAATGGAGGTATTTATATTTCTCTGCATCTTTGCCAAAGAATTTATCCATATATGGCCAAGCAAAGAATTCCATACTCATTGAATGAATTTCACAAGCTTCCAAAGTTGGAGATTGATATTCAGGTACTTTAATATTACTAGATAAATATGCTTGTAAAGCATGTCCACCTTCATGAGTTAAGACATTAACATCTCCGTCTGTTCCATTAAAATTAGAGAAAATGAATGGAGCTTTATAAAGTGGGAAATAGGTGCAATAACCACCGGTGGTTTTGCCTTTTCTGGCTTCTAAATCCATTAGGTTGTTGCGGAGCATGAATTCAAAGAATTCTTTACTTTCTTTACCTAAATCACTATACATTTCATGAGCAACATTAACTAAATAGTCTTTATCACCTGCAGGCATTGGGTTACCAGATTTAAATTTTAAATTGTAATCATATGATTGTGGATTCTTAATGCCTAAATTTTTGATTTGTTCTTTATAAAGTTTTTGACAAACTGGAACAACCGCTTTCGCAATTTGTTCGCGATATCCTTTGACCATTTCAGCATTATAATCTAAACGACCTAAACGAATATAGCCAAGTTCAATAAAGTTCTTATAACCTAGTTTTTTCGCCATAGAATCACGTAAATGGACTAATTTATCATAGATTTCTGCAAATTTTGCTTCATGTTCGCCCATCCATTTATCCATTGCTTTTGCGGCTTCTTTACGAGTTTCACGATCCACATCTTGGGTAAATTTGCCTAATTGAGAAAGATTGTATGTTTCTCCATGAAATTCCACTTCTGCGCTTCCAAGTAATGCATCATATTCACTAACTAATTTATTTTCTTCAATTAATTCAGGAATAATTTTTTCATCAAATCCCTTTAAAGAAGCATCATACATTTGAAGTAAATATTTTCCATATTTCTTTTCTAAATCCGCTCTATAAGGGGCGTTAACTAGGATTTTTTCAAATTTATTAGAATAGTTAGAAATAATTGGCGATAATTCATCAAATTTATCTTGGGCCTTCTTATAAGTTGGATTTTGTGTATCACAAGAATAACGGACATAAGTGACCGCACTTGTAGTGCCCACTACGGTCATATATTTATTCCAGTGTTTAATTGCTTTAACTGCTTCATCGATATTTTTAGCAGTTTCTAATTCTTTAACTAAACTTTCTAATTTAGCTACTAAACGTTTTTCACTTGGTACATTTAGTGGATATTCTTCAAATTTTAATTCTTTTACCATGTTTATCTCCTATTCATGAACAATTAAGGAATCTTCATCCATTTCCGCTGGTTTTTGATCACCTAATAATTCAATAATTGTTGGGGCAATGTTTGCTAATTTGCCACCTTCTGGCATTAACTTAATATCAGTTCTGTTAATACAGAATGGTACTAAATTTGTGGTGTGTGCAGTCATTGGACGACCATTATCATCGATAATTTCTTCGACGTTTCCATGGTCAGCAGTCACTAATAGAGTGCCACCATTTTTATCACACCAATCGATAATTTTACCGACACATTCATCAACCGTTTCAACAGCCTTAACACAAGCTTTATCGACTGCGGTGTGGCCAACCATATCACAGTTAGCAAAATTTAAAATAACAACATCTAAATATTTCTTATCTAATTCCTTAATTAAAGCATCAAGGATTAAGTAAGCAGACATTTCTGGTTTTAAATCATAAGTAGCCACCTTTGGTGAATTAATCAAAACACGTGTACATCCTTTTAATTCTGGACGTTCCACACCATCAAAGTTCATTGTGCCGTCAAAGAAGAAAGTGACATGTGCGTATTTTTCGGTTTCCGCAATTCTTAATTGCTTATAACCATGGTCTGCTAACCAAGTGCCTAAAATATTTGTTAATTTTGGAATAGCGAAGGCAATAACACCTTTAACACTATCAGCGTACTTCATTGTGCACACGTAATAGATATTCTTTAAAGCATGAGCAGGTTTATATGGTTTCCACATTGGAGTGCCATCTTCTTTAATAGCAGGATGTTCATAAAAATCTGGATTAGTTATTAATGTTGAGATTTGAATCGCTCTATCAGGACGATAGTTCATAAAGATAATCGCATCATTATCTTGAATACGACCATCACAATTTGCGTTATAGTGAGGAATAATAAATTCATCACTAGCTTCCTTACCAACAGTTGGTAAATAAGCATATTGATCTTTAAAGAATTGACGGTAATCAGTAAAACTTGGTCCATCATGATCCACCATACAACGATAGGCTAAATCAACACGGTCCATGTTTTTGTCTCTATCCATGACCCAATATCTACCACCGATATCGGCAATATGGCCAAAATGTAATTCATCCATCTTTGCTTGAATCATATCAACATATTTAATACCAGCTTGTGGGTCAACGTCTCTACCATCCATAAAGCAGTGCATAAAGACATCATCAAGGCCTTCATCATGGGCCATTTGAATCATTGCTAAAATGTGATTAATGTGAGAGTGAACACCACCATCACTAGTTAAACCAAAGATATGTAATTTACTATGGTGTTCTTTTGCGTACTTAATCGCATTTAGATAACATTCATTCTTAAAGAATGTGCCATCTTTAACAGCTTTATTAATTAATGATAAAGATTGATAAACGATACGTCCTGCACCCATATTGCAGTGGCCAACTTCAGAGTTACCCATTTGGCCATCTGGTAATCCGACATATTCACCAGAAGCATTAATTTCGGTATAGGCATACTTTTTGAAAAAAGCATCAAGATGTGGTTTTTTGGCTTCTTTAACTGCGTTACCAACAGTGTTATTGCGAATGCCATATCCATCCATGATGCAGAGAATAATTGGTTTTGTTGCTTTCATTTTAAAACCCTCCAAAACAACATTATTGTATAAAAATAAAAATCATCTCACAAGCATAATGCTCACGAGATGATTTCTTTTTTCTTAAATTTTAATAATTTAAATATGAATTTGCAGGGGAAGAAACTAATCCAATAGTTATACCCTAATATATCCGCGTTATACATCGCCACATTGCTACGATATATCACATCAGCTTCTAAAACATTATTTTTAGCAAAGAGGAAATCTTTTTCTTGATTTAATTCTTCATGTTGATTAGCAATAAACATAATTTCATCTTTTAAGTAGGATAATGTTCCTCTTGCAGCTTCACATTCCTTAGAATCAACATCATTGAAGATATTAATATTAATGTCATTTAAGTTGCAAACAAGTTTGTTATCAATTTCTACCCCATATTGATTCATAATATTAAATACTTTTTTAAGATTTTCATATTTTGTGTTTAATATCACTGTCATTGCGTGGCGGTGTTTCTTTAAGATGGTTAAAAAAGAACTAACAAAAATCACATCGAGTATGAGGAGTAGAATCCACACTACTACGATACCGATTAAGACATAAATTGTAATTAGTAATCCCTTTTGCATAATTTTTCCTTTCCCTATATTATCACAATCAAATAAAATGCTAAACAAATAATATTAGTTTAGGGCTAAAATGGGTTAGTTGCCAATAATATCGAATTATGATATTATTAACCATGAGGTAAAAATTATGGCGAAACCAATTGTCGCAATCATGTACGATTTTGATAAAACATTATCCACTACTGATATGCAAAATTATACGTTTATTCCTAATTTAGGAATGTCACCTGAGGAATTCTGGGGTGCCACGACTGATTTCACTAATAAAACAGGTTGTGAAAGAATTCTTTCTTATATGTATATGATGATTGCCAAAGCAAAAGAAAAAGGCATCAAAATTACACGTGAATATCTAAAAGAATGTGGTAAAAACATTAAATTCTACCCAGGTGTTTCTACATGGTTTAAAAGAATTAATGAATATGGCGAATCCAAAGGAGTTCAAGTAGAACATTACTTAGTGTCTTCAGGCACGATTGAAATTGTCGAAGGCTGTTCTATCTATGATAACTTCACTAAAGCTTGGGGTTGTGAATATTATTACAACAAAGAAGGCGAACCTGTCTGGCCAAAATTAGCGATTAACTACACACAAAAAACACAGTTCTTCTTTAGAATTGCAAAAGGTGTTGTCGATGTTACAAACGATAACGGAGTTAATGAAAAAACCGTTCAAAGAAGAATTCCATACCGTAATATCATTTATATGGGGGATGGAATGACTGATGTTGCTTGTATGACTTTAGTCAAACATAACGGTGGACACTCCATTGCGATTTATCCAGAAAAAGACAGTGACAAAGTAAGATCGTTATATAGTGATGGAAGATGTAACTTCATGTGCAGAGCTGATTACTCCGCTGGAAGTGATTTAGAAAAAGTCATCAAACTAATTATTGATGAAAGCGCCACGCTAAACGAAATTGAAAAGCGTGAAAAAGCATTAGCAAATAAATAATCAACAAAGGTAGCAAATAACTACCTTTTTTATTTATGCAATGCTATTATAAACAAGAATTAATTTTAGGGGAGGTAAGCCAGTGAAATACGAAGTTGGACAAATTGTACTTGGTACAGTCACTAATGTGAAACCATATGCCTTATTTATGGAATTTGAAAACGGCGTGACTGGTTTATTACATATTTCTGAAATATCAGATTCTTTTATTCGCGATATTGAAAAATATGGTGTGGTTGGTGATCAAATGAATGTGGCCATCGTCGCTATTGATGAAAAGAATGGGTTTTTAAGAGTGTCCTTAAAGAAAGTTCCTAGTGAAGCTTTTTATTCCACACACATAAATGGGAAAAGAAAAGAATTAAAGGGCACTAGTGAAGACTTCCAAAAATTAGCGGAAAAATTACCAGAATGGATTGAAAAAACTTTAAAAGAAGCAAAAGGAGAAAATTAAAATGGGTTTTAAATATATTCCAAATAAAGAAATTAACCAAGAAATCATTGATTCCTATAAGGAAAAGGTCAGTAAAATCAATAAAATGATTGATGAAAAATCTGGAGAAGGAAATGATTTTTTAGGTTGGGTTGATTGGCCAATTAACTATGATAAAGAAGAATTAGAAAGAATTAAAAAAGACGCTCAATATGTGAGAGATCATTTCGATATCTTAGTTGTATGCGGAATCGGTGGTTCTTATTTAGGCGCAAAATGTGCTATCGACGCACTTAAAGGTATTAAAAGTGACGATAAATTAGAAATCATCTTTATGGGTCAAACATTCTCTTCAAACTATGTTGCCCAAGTTTTAAATTACTTAAAAGGTAAAAGCTTTGCTATTAATGTAATTTCAAAAAGCGGGACCACTACTGAAACAAGTATCTCTTTTAGATTATTAAAAGAACTATTAGAAAAACAAATTGGTAAAGAAGCAAGTAAAAAAGCCATCTACGCCACTACTGATAAAGCTAGAGGGGCTTTAAAAACATTATGCAATCAAGAAGGCTATGCAACCTATGTTTTACCAGATGATATCGGCGGTAGATATTCAGTCTTAACTGCTGTTGGTTTATTCCCATTAGCAGCGGCAGGTGTTGATGTACAAGCAATGCTTGATGGTGCTAAAGAAGCAAGAGAAGAATACGACAATAATAAGATTGAAGGTAATGATTGTTATTTATATGCTGTCACAAGAGATTATATGTATCGTCATGGCAAACCAGTGGAAATGTTTGTCACTTATGAACCACAAATGACACAAATAAGTGAATGGTTAAAACAATTATTCGGTGAATCTGAAGGTAAAGAAAAGAAAGGATTATTCCCTTCTTCTGCCACTTTCTCTACTGATTTACATTCATTAGGTCAATTTATTCAAGATGGCACACCAGTTTTATTTGAAACTATTCTTTATATAAATAAACCTGCCCTTGATGTAGTGATTCCACATGATGAAGAAAATCTAGATGGTTTAAATTATTTAGAAGGTAAGTCATTATCATATGTCAACAAGCAAGCAATGAACGGCACATTAAAAGCTCATGAAGAAGAAGGCCATGTTCCATGCAATCAAATCTTGATTGACGAATTAGACGCAAAGACTTTAGGTCATTTATTCTATTTCTTTATGAGAGCGTGTGCGATGTCTGCATATATGTTAGAAATTAATCCATTTAATCAACCTGGTGTGGAAATTTATAAAAGAAATATGTTCCATTTATTAGGTAAAAAGGGCTATTAAACTATAATTAGTTTTAAGCAAAAGAAAATCGTTCAAAAAAGGGCGATTTTTTTAATTGACTTGTATTATTTACGAGTGATATATTATTTAAGCGCGTATTGAAAAAGCGTATTTCCAGTTGGATGCTTAGCTCAGCTGGGAGAGCATCGCCTTTACACGGCGGAGGTCGGGGGTTCGAGCCCCTCAGCATCCACCAGCATTCAATATGTGAAAACCTGGGAGGGTAGCGAAGAGGCTAAACGCGGCAGACTGTAAATCTGTTACCACCGGTTTCGGCAGTTCGAATCTGCCCCCTCCCACCATCAAAGGTATTGGGGTGTAGCCAAGAGGTAAGGCAACAGACTTTGACTCTGTCATCTCACTGGTTCGATCCCAGTCACCCCAGCCATCACTCTCTAGCTCAGTCGGTAGAGCACTTGACTTTTAATCAAGGGGTCTGGAGTTCGAATCTCCAGAGAGTGACCATTTGATGCCCGAGTGGCGGAATAGGTAGACGCACAGGACTTAAAATCCTGCGGTAGCGATACCATACCGGTTCAATTCCGGTCCCGGGCACCAAGTTAAAAAGAATGACACTAGTTAACAAATAATTAGTGTCTTTTTTTATTTTTTTAGAAGTCACATTTTCTTTTATGCAATTATGAAGAGATATTGTTATTTATCTAAGACTCCTATTTATGTTTTTTATTTAAAAAACTAAAAAAGTTAATTACAATATAAATAACAACTTAGGAGATTATTATGAAACACTTAGTTATCGTAAACCAAAAATCTGGGAAAAATAGATGCCCAGTTTGTTTTGGCAAATCAATTGATGAAGCCTTCAAAGGATTAGATTACGAAGTTTACAACACTACTGGTCCAAAAAGTGCAATTAGCTTTTTAAAGGACTATTTTAAAAAACACACTGATGAAACAGTTCGTGTGTATGCTTGTGGCGGAGACGGCACACTACATGAAGTAGTTAATGGTTTAATTGGTGTGAAGAATGCGGAATTAGCAATTATGCCAGTTGGTACAGGCAATGACTTTGTCAAAGTCTATGGCGGTGTCGATAAATTTAAAGATTTTAAAGCTTCTATTGAGGGTAAAGCTCACCCAGTGGATGTCACTAAATTATCTAGTGATTCATTAAAAGAACCATTATATTCCATTAATGTCATTAACTTTGGCTTTGATGCGATTGTTGGTGCAATGGGTAACTACTATAAAGAAGTTGGTGTACCAGAAAAAGCCAAGAAAAAAGGCATGGATCCATATGATTATGCTTTAAAAAATGACGCAATGAAGCATGGCCGTTTCAACGATATTGAAGTTTACGCTGATGGAGAGAAATTAAATGAAAAACAAATGTTACTTTGTACATTAGCCCAAGGTCAATATGTCGGTGGTAAATTCCACTGTGCGCCAAAGAGTGATAACACTGATGGTTTAATCGACGTTTGTTTAATTAAAACTATGACTTTCTTAGGTTTAGGTTTAATTATTGGTACATACACAAAAGGTAAACATTTAAACCGTAAGAGAAAGAAAATTGTCTACAGACAAGCAAAACAAATTAAGATTGTTGCGCCAAAAGACATTGATATTTGCATTGATGGCGAAATGATTAAAGGCAATAACTTCACTGCTGAGGTTGTGCCAGGTGCTATTAATTTAGTTGTTCCTGAATAAAAACCAATAGAAAATTTCTTCAACTATGATTGTTGAATTCATTTGTTTAGCGTGCGCTTCCGCGTTAGCGATAACTGGTTCGTTAACTTTTTGGAAAGTAACTGAATGGTATCATTTCTATATACCACTTCTTTTAGCTATCGCTGGCTATCTAGCAGGAATCGCTATCTCATGGATTATCATTGATCTAGCAGGAAGAGTTTTTTCTAAGAAAAAGTTTTATAAAAAGCCAAGTAAATGGGCTAGATGGTGGCTCATACAAGGCATATGGTATATCAACCACCACGCTTTGATTAAGTTAGACTTAAGAGGTAAAAGAAAAATTAATTCTTTAGGCAAGCAAAGATTTGTTCTTGTTTGCAATCACCGCAGTAAATTTGATTCGATGCTTCTTACCGAAAAATTTGGTAAAAAAGATATCGCTTTTATCACCAAACAAAGCAACGTAAAGATTCCACTAGGCGGAAGATTAATGTGTGGTTGCTCTTATTTACCTGTTAATCGCGATGATAAGTTGCAATCCTTAGAACAATTCCGCAAAGCGGAATCATTAATTGCTAACGATGCAAGTTCAATTGGTGTTTTTCCAGAAGGAACTAGGCAACAAGCTAAAACAATTGGTGATTTCCACGAGGGTGTCTTTAATATCGCGATACACACAAAAGCTCCAATTGTGGTTGTGACCACAAAAGGAACTGATAATATTCATAAACGTTTTCCACGTTTTACTAAAGTAAGAATGGATATCGTCTGTGTCTTAAAATATGAAGACTATCAAGACATGCCCGCCAAAGCGGTGAGTGATATGGTCCATGAAATCATGGAAGAACACTTATTGCAAATAGCTAAATTAAAATAAGATATTATTAAAGAATTTAAGGCCATATTTAGGTGGTCTTTTCTTTTTATTTATATAAATAAAGTGTATAGTAAGTTTTATGATCGAAAAAGAAATTGAAAATATCTTAAAAAATATCCTAGGTAAAGAATCTTACGTTGTTAAGCCATTACTCGGTGGAATGATGAATCAATCCTATATCGTTTCTTATAAAGAAAATAAATATGTTCTATACATTGCTACAAAGCAAGCAAACGAAATGGTAGATAGAAAATTAGAAAAAGATAATCAAAAGATTGTTATTGATTTAGGCTTAACAAGCAAAAATATCTATTTTGATACCAAAACAGGCACGAAAATCAACGAATACCTTGAAGGTAGTTCACTTGATAAAGAAGATACTTTTGATCCCTTAAAGGTGGCAAATTTATTGAAAGGCATTCATTCTAGTAAAATC
>CAVEYA010000004.1:0-22262 GCA_963619935.1 bacterium
AAGTAATGGTTATGCGTTATAAAGATAACGGTGAATTGGAAGAAATCGATGATCCTGATGAATATGCAGAAGTGGAAGAAGTTTTCAATGCCTTCCAAGAAGATCCAAAAATTCAGGAATTAAAAGAAGAAAAATAAATAATTTCTTAAAATAAAAGAATACCTAAAACTGCGGATATGCATAATAGCAGAATCGCATTTAGGTTTTTCTTTTGTACTTTTTTATAAATAATACAAAATACACCAAGCAAAATAAGTAGTGTAATTGAAATGCGGTCGAAAGTAATATCTTGGCTGTATAACGAATTGCCATTAAATAACGCCATTTTAATAAATAAAACAATAACGGTTGATGCTATTAAAGCCACAATTACAGGTCTTACTCCTTTTAATGCGCCTTGAACAACTTTTGTTTTTAATACCTTAGATAAGATTAAAGCTACTAAAAGGATAATGATAAAAGATGGTAAAATAACACCTAATGTTGCACAAACAGATCCTAATGGACCACCGACTTGTGAACCAACAAATGTTGCAATATTTATTGCGAAAGGGCCAGGAGTAGCTTCGCTAATTGCGATAAAATTAGTTAAAGCTGATTCTTCTATCCAACCTCTACCAACAACTTCTGTTTCAATCATCGGTATCATTGCATAGCCACCACCAAAGGTGAATAAGCCAATTAAGAAGAAAACGCCTAATAATTCTAAATAAATCATTATTTATTCACTCCTTGTTTATTAATTAAGCTGATAATAATACCTACTAACATGCCTAAACCTATAAAGATGATTGAGGAACAAGATATATTAATTTCAAAGAATGAAATACATAGCATACCAATTAAAGTAATGACAAATAATAGTGCTGAACAAAATGAATTTGGAATTGCTTTTTTAAGTTTTAATACCGCATGAACAAGTAGGATAATAACACCTACTTTTAAGCCTTTAAAAGCAGCTTGCACAATGGTCCATGTCATGAATGTTTCATAAAAATAAGAAATAATGAGAATAATGACAAAAGAAGGAAGCACTAAACCAAATGTAGCAAAGAAGCTACCCCAGAAACCTGCTACCTTAAAACCAATATATGTTGCACTGTTAATAGATATTGGACCAGGTGTAGATTCACTGATAGATAAAATGTCTAAAATATCTTGATCTGTTGCCCATTTTCTTTTTTCCACAACTTCCTCTTGAATGATTGGAATCATCGCATAGCCTCCACCAAAAGTAAAAGCGCCAATTTTGAGAAATGTTAGAAACAAGGTTAATATTTGCTGAAATTTACTAGTTTTTTTCATAGCTTCTATTATATAGAACTACGTTTCATAAATAAACTATGGAATTATTTATTCGTTATTTGATATAATAACGTTCGTTCAAAACGAGGTGATTATTATGGTAAGCAAAAATGAACTCACTAAAGAAGGATATAAAAAATTAGAAAGAGAATTACGTCAATTAATTGATGTTGATCGTGAAAAAGTAAAAGTCCAATTAGCTGAAGCACGTGCTCAAGGTGACTTAAGCGAAAATGCTGACTACGATGCAGCGAGAGATAAACAAGCAATTGTCGAAGCTCGTATTAAAGAAATTGAAAACATCCTTAATAATTCTGTCATTATTGATGAAAACAAGAAAAACGCTAACAAGGTAGCGTTAGGTTCTGAAGTTACTATTAGATTTTTAGAAAGTGGTAAAGAAGCTACTTATAAAATTGTCGGTACAGTTGAAAGTGATCCAATTCATGGATTAATCTCTAATGCTTGTGCATTAGGTGAAGCAATTGTTGGTAAACAAACTAACGATATTGTTGATGTTAAAGCCATCAAGAATTATAAAGTTCAAATCATTAAAATTGCTTAATTTTTTAATAAAAATAATTTTAGGCCTCCTAGTTACTAATTAGGAGGTCTTTTTATGTTTAAGATTATGATTGGTGTAATTATCGCCGCAGCGGTAATTATTGTTGGGTTCATGATGATAGATCCAAATGTGAATTCAACACAAAACCCAGACGTTACAGACGTTATAGATGCTGGGTCAGCTTTTACGATAGAAGGAGAGGTGAATAAGCCTGGCACTTATTCTTTAACTGACACTGTAACGATGGCAGATTTAATTAGCGCTGCTGGTGGTGAGACTAGTAACGCTGATGATTTAGCGTATTTTGAAGACGCTGTATTAACAGCCGGTTCTACTTACTACATTGCTAGCAAATATGATGTATCTGATGTCTGCAATAATAAAGAAATTACTAAAGTAAATATTAATTCAGATGACTCTGATACTTTAATGAATATTAATGGTATTACTTCTTCTATTGCTAGTTCAATTGTTAGCTATCGTACTTCTAATGGCACATTTAAAACCATAGAACAACTACTTGATGTTTATGGCATCGGTAATGCCACATATCGTAAAATTCGCAACTTTGTCGTTCTTCACGAATGATTATCTTTCTCATCTTCCTATTTTACTGGTTAGGTGTTTCTCTTCATTACGCGTATATATTATTAGGAATAATTACTTTAGTTATTCTTATCATTGTATTTAAAAAATACAAAACTAAATTATTATTTGTTTGTTTAGCGACTTTTATTGCTGGTGTCGGTGTATCTCATATTCGTATTGACCAAAGACATCAAATTTATGAAGGAATAGTGATAGAAGCGAAGAGTAATTATTTCCTTTTATATAGCGGAGGAGAGCGTTTATATACTTACGAAAAAAATAATAACTATGAGATAGGAGACGTTCTAAAAATAAAAGGTTATAAAGAAGAATTATCTTTTACCGTTATTGAATCGCAATTTGATTTTGAAGCATATTTAAATCGTAAAGGAGTTTATTACGAGCTAAAAGCGCAAAAAATTGAAATTACTTTTTGTAATTTTATTCGTATTAAAAAGCAAAGGAATCAATTTTTAAATAAGTTCGATCAAGAGAGTCAGTCACTAATTTCTTTAATTATGTTTTCTAGTGGTGAAGAATCCCCTAGCAAATTAGCATTAGAGAACTTGCATTTAGGAAGATTAGCCTCTAATAGTGGTGTTTATATCTATGCTTATATTTCCTTTATTTCATGGGCATTATCATTTTTGATAAAAAAGAAATGGGCGAGATTAGCAGCTTTAGGAACCTTGCTTCCTTACTTTATTTTTACTTTTCCTAAATTATCGATTATTCGTTTATTATTTTTAGAAGTATTACGTTGGATAAACCAGAATGTTTTAAAAAATAAATTTTCTTCTTTTTCTTTATTAGGAATAACAGGATTAATATTTTTATTGTTTGATTATCATTTAGGGGCACAAGATTCTTTTATATTAGGATTTAGTATAGGTCCGGTTATTTCTTTTATTAATCAAGCAACCTTTATGCAAAAGGGCATAAAAAAGAAGATTATTAACACATTATTCATCTATTTATTTTTTATTCCATTTGAGTGCAAATATTATAATGGATATAATCCATTATCATTATTATTGCAGACCTTATTAACGCCCTTATTTATCTTATTAGGAATAGTGTCTCTAATTTGTTTTTATAAAATTCCGATATATGGATTAGCTAATTGGTACGTCAAAGGCTTGAGCAATTTATTAGGTTGGATAAATAAATGTTCTTTTCAAATAAATGCACCAAATTTTTCTGATTGGCTAGTAGTGGTTTATTATTTTTTATTTTTAGTGATTCTTTATTATCAAAGCATTGAATTTAAACCTATTTATAAGCCACTTAAATTCTGTTTATTAGGTTTAATATTGCTCTATTCATTACCAATAAATAATTTAGTTACAGCTTCGGTTTCTTTCATTAATGTGGGACAAGGTGATTGTTGCTTAATTAGAAGGGGCACAACCACAGTGATGATTGACACTGGCGGTTCTTTATATACCGACATTGCTAATGAATCACTTATTCCGTATTTAAGAAAGCAAAGAATTTACAACATTGATTTATTAATCACGACACATGATGATTATGATCATAGTGGTGCAGTTAATTCTCTAAAAGAGAATTTCCATGTAAAAAAGTATATCACCAATTGGGAACAATTCCCTCTTAAAATCAATGGAATAACTTTCACTAACTATAACAATCATATTGATGAATATAACGAAAGTAATGAATCATCGTTAGTGATTGGTTTTTCATTATTGAATAAAGATTTTCTTATTATGGGTGATGCTTCCATAGCTAATGAAAAACAAATTATTAGCGAATACACGAAAATAGATTGCGATGTATTGAAAGTCGGCCATCATGGCTCTGACACATCTACTTGCCAAGAATTCATTAACTTTTTAAAACCAAAAGAAGCGATTATTTCAGTGGGAAGAAATTATTATGGGCATCCAACGAATAAAGTCTTATCAATTTTAAAAAATAGTGGTGTCATTATTAAAAGAACTGATGAATTAGGAACAATTACTTATCGCAACTACATTTCTATGTAGTTATTAAAAAAGATTTTGTATAATAAAGACATGATTTATTTGATATACGGAAACCAAAGTTCAGAAATTAAAAAGGTGATTAAAGCAATTGCGAAACAAAAGCTTCCTGAACGTGATGAAATGAACTTTGTTAAATATGATGGCAATAATGCATTAGTGCAAGAATATGTTGATGATGCGAATTATATCCCCTTGGGATATGAATATAAAGTTGTAGCAGTTGATAATTGCTATTACTTAATTAAACCAAAACCAAGAAATAAAATTGAGTCTGATCAAGACTATGCTTCTTTAATCAATTATTTAAAAAATCCAAATCCTGATTGTGATCTCGTTTTATCTGTTCCAACTAGTCAAATCGATACTAATTGTGAAATTTATAAATTAATTAAAGAAAAAGGTTCAATTAAAGAAATTAAAGATCCAGATACGAAAGAATGGGTCAAGTATGCTCGTGATACTGTTTATGAATATATGTCTAAATATCCAGGTACTACAATGGATAATGATGCATTGAATGAACTAACCAGTCGTACTGCTGGCGATATTCCTTTATTAAGAAATAGTATTATTAAACTATTTTTGTATACAGAACACGTTCGCTATGAAGATGTTGTTTTAATGGTGGTACGTCCTTTAGAAGAAAATACATTTGCAATGTTTAATTATTTAATTGATGGAAAAAACGATAGAGCATTGGGTTTGTTCCGTGATTTACAAGTAAACAATACTGAACCAGTCACATTAATAGGTTTTTTAGCTACACAATTCCGTTTATTAAATGAAGTGGTGTTCCTTTCTAAAAAGAATTTAAATAATGAACAAATTGCTAAAGAATTAAATATTAAACCAATTCGTGTTGATATCTTAAAGAGAAAAACATACGCAATGTCGGAAAAAGCTATACAAAGAACTTTAGATGACCTATTTAATTTAGACTTACAAATTAAAAGCGGTCTTGTTGACCGCTTCTATGCTTTTGAATTGTTTTTAATAAATTTCAAACGAGATTAATTAAATAATATTATTTAATAGAATTGACTAAACGTTGGACTTCGCCTTTTTGTCTGCTTGCAGTATTCTTTGCTTGAATACCATCGCTGACAGTTTTGTCAATTAAACGGAAAGCTTCTTTTGCTAATTCTTCAGCCTTAGCTAAATCTTTAGCTTCAACTGCTAATTTAACTTTTTTGATTGCTGTTCTAACAGCACTTTTTGCAGAAGCGTTTCTGACACGAGCTTTTTCGTTTGTTAAGTTACGTTTAATTTGGGATTTTATGTTTGCCATAAGGTACCTCTCTTTTGAATTTCGTTAGTAATGTTATCAAATAGTGGCAAATAATGCAATTATTTATTAATAATTTTTGTTATTTTGTCTCTTTTAACTTTTTAACTTCTTTGACAAAGTCATTAATTGTGGCCATATCACCAAGTATATTTTCAGGAAAAGATATTTTAAATTCATCTTCAATATCTTTAATTAGTTCAACATAGCTCATAGAGTCTCCACCTAAATCGTTAATCCAATGAGCGTCGTTTTCAATTTTAAATTTAGGAAGGATAAGAATTTTGGAAAAAATTTCTTTAATTGGTTCAAGATAAGTAACAATTGTGTCTTGATCAAAATTCACTTTTTCTTTCTTTTGTTGTTTTGTGTTAATTGGGAAATATTCTTCGCTATTTGCTTCAATTGCTTTTTTAATCACAAATCGTTTAATTTTCATGTTGTTTGCGATTGGCAACTTTCCTTTGGAAAGATAAATTTCGCCAATTTTCACATTGTGTGGAAGTTTAGTGGTATGCACTTTATCTTCAATTTGTTTTAAATCTTCTTCAGTCACACTGTTATCTAATTCTAAAACTAAGCTAACTGTTTCTTGCTTATTCTTTTTATTAGCAATACCTAAAACAGTCAAATGCACAATGTGTGGTAAATCTTTAAAGTAGATTTCTAATTCATCAGGGAAAATATTTTCACCATCAGAATTAATGATGATATCTTTGATTCTACCCTTTAAATAGTAGTGTTCTTCATTATCTACCTCAGCAATATCACCAGAGTGGAAATAACCGTTTTCATCTAATTTTGTTTCTTGTAATTCTCCGTTGATAATTTCACGAGTATGAATAGTTGGCGATTTAATTAACAATTCTCCATTAGTGTCAACCTTGTAAGAGACACCATGAAATGGCTTACCAATACTTCCTTTTAATCGGACCTTTACATCTTTTGCCAATTCAACAGAAGTGACACCTATTTCAGTCATTCCATATCCATTATATAAAGGGTAGCCAATACCATTAATGGTATGCAGTGTTTCTTCTGATAAGAATCCTCCACCAGAAATCGCAAATCTTATCTTATTGCCTAAAATACCTTTTTGAACTTTATTTTTGGCGATATTTTTACTTGAAATACCAGCTTCTTGTTTATTAATTAAACCAGTATTATATTTAATCATATTTTCTAATATTGCTTTAGTTTTTTGATCTGCTAAAGCAGCTTTACGATTAATTTGTAAGGCTAAAGCATCCCAAAATAGTGGAACGCTATAAGCGTGAGTGACGCCCATTTTTTGACAAGCTTTTTGTAAATCTCTAGGAGCATTACTGGTTGGGAAAACTAAAGTTTTTCCATAATATGTGTACCATAAAAAAACCGCCACAAAACCAAAGATATGATGAAATGGAATCATGGCTAAAATTTTACATTTGCCTAAGGTCTTAGGATACATAATATCTTTATTATCTTTAGATAAATCTAAAGAACAACAGATTTGGTGGCATATATTTTGGCCATTCATGACCATTAACTTAACGTTTCCAGTCGTGCCACTAGAAGAGAAGATGACTTCATTTTCCCAATCTAATTTGTATTCGTAATAATCTTTATCATCATATAAGTCATAAGCATCAATTTTAATTAAAGAAGTATAACGATATGGGTCTTCCGTAATTAAAGCAACTGCGTGACTTTGCTCTATTAAATTTTGCGTGCCTTCTTTAGAAGTGCGAGCGTCAATTAAAAAAGGTTTATAACCAATCGCTAAAACGGCCCAAAAAATTTCACCCCAATGTGGATTATTAGGAACTTTTATAATAATTGGTTGATGCTTTTCTTTTCCGTTTAATAGAGCTTGTAATATGCCTGCATAATGTAGGACATTTTTATACATTTTGCGATAACTATATTTATGAATATGTTCTTTTTCATTGAAGTATTCTGCATACATACATCCTTTGTTTCGATTAAAAATCGAATAAAAGATCTCCTCCATTGTTTGTAGACCATTAAGTAATGTTTCTGCCTCACCGAGGAATTTATTAACTTTTTCAAATTCTGGATACATAGGTTTTTTTCCTTAATATAAAACTAAATCTTTCTAAGATTATCACTTAACTGATGAAAAGTCACTTTAATGTCTTTATCATTAATTTCAATAATTGCGTAAGACAAATCATAGCCATCACGAGGAAAACTAATTGCACCTGGGTTAACAATTAAAAGCCCATCCTTATTTTCTAATCGTCTAACATGTGTATGACCATGAATAAATATGCGAGCGTTGTATTCCTTTATTATATCCAAAGATATATTTGGTCTATGCTGCACGATGATGCTGCCTTTATCAATAGGAATGATTAATCTTTCTAAAGCGTTGGAAAAATAATCGCAATTTCCTTTAACTGTTCTAAACGGTTCAATACTTCTTTCATCACATTCATAATCGCCAGCGTGAATGTATAAGTCCATCTTTGGGTAAATAAGAAGTAGTTCATCTAGCGCTTCGTTATTGCCGTGTGAATCGCTTACAACGAGAATTTTCATGAATAAATAATACAATTATTTTTAATTTAGGAAAAACATTTTATAATAGAGGACATGAATAAGAAAAATTTAAAAGTAATATTTATGGGCACCCCAGAAATTAGTGCCTACGTATTAGAGGCAATGATTAATGATGGTTACAACATCGTGGCTGTTGTTGCTCAACCTGATCGCCCAGTTGGAAGAAAGGGACAATTAGAAAAAGTCCCAACAAAAGTGGTAGCGGAAAAATATCATATTCCCGTTTTTCAACCTCTTAAAATTCGCAAAGATTATGAATTTATTAAAGAATTACACGCTGATGTTTTAATAACATTGGCCTATGGCCAAATAATACCACAAGGGTTATTAGATTTACTTCCTTACGGTTGTTTAAATTTGCATGGTTCTTTATTGCCAAAATACCGTGGTGCTGCGCCTATTCAATATGCCTTAATCAATAATGAAAAAGTTACCGGCATGACTTTGATGGAAATGATTGCCGCGATGGATGCAGGTAGAATGTACGCAAAAAAAGAAGTTGTCATTGATGAAGAAGATAACGCTACTTCATTATTTAATAAAATGGCAGTTGCTGCTAAAGAATTAATTTTAGAAAAACTACCTGATTACATTGATGATAAATTACCTGGTGAAGCGCAAGACGAATCATTAGCAACTTTTTGCCCAACCATTAAGCCTGAACAAGAAAAGTTAGATTTATCATTAACAGTTGATCAAATTTATGGTTGGATTAGAGGCCTTTCTGACCACCCAGGCGCATACTTCTTATTAGATAACCAAAAACTAAAAGTTTTTAAAGCTAAAGTAATTAGTCATAACACAAACAATGAGATTGGCTTAATCACTAGAGCGGATAAGGGTGGATTAATCGTTCAGCTAAATGGTGGTGAGCTTGCCTTGTTAGAATTACAAAAAGAAGGCAAAAAGAGAATGGATTATAAATCCTTCTTAAACGGCAATCAAGGTTTATTAAATAAGAAATTAGACTAGTAAATAACTAGTCTTTTTAATACAATTTTAGATATGAGTATAATACTTCGCTTGTCCGTTCATCAATTAGTAGACTTTTTATTAAGAACTGGCGATATTGATAATCGTGTTTTTAATCGTAGTTCAATGCTTGAAGGAACTAGATTGCATGGAGCATATCAAGCTAAACAAAGAGATAATTACTTAGCAGAATATGATTTAAAGTATACTTTCTTTTTAAGAGATGATATTCAAATCACCCTAGAAGGTAGAGCGGATGGCATTATTAAGCACAAAGATGGCGGTTACACAATTGATGAAATCAAAACTACCACAATTGATCTGCATTCTTTTAGAGATATGAATATCGAATGGCACTTAGGACAGGCTAAATGTTATGCATATATGTTTGCGATAAGCCATAAATTAGAAAATATTGGCGTGCGTTTGACTTATATTCGTCAAGGCAAAGAAAAAGAAAAATATATCGAAGATTACGTTTTTGATATTTATTCTTTAGAACAATTCATGATGTCTTTATTAGAAGATTATCTTTCCTTCTATAGCATCATTTTAAGGCATCAAGAAGAAAGAAATAAAACTATCCAGGGATTATCATTTCCTTTTAACAAATATCGCTTAGGGCAAAGGGAATTAGCTAAATATTGCTATTCCTTAGCCATTAATGGTGGAAGATTCTTTGTTGAAGCTCCAACTGGTATTGGTAAAACAATGTCTACTTTGTTTCCATTTATTAAAGCGATGCAAAAAGATGAACAAACCAAAATCTTTTATTTAACCGCAAAAACTCCAGGTAAAGAAGCAGCCTATAACGCTATTAATATCTTAAAAAACAAAGATTTAAAGCTTAATGATATAATCATAACTGCTAAAGAAAAAATTTGCCTAAATGATAAAAAAGAGTGTAATCCAGAACAATGTAGTTACGCTAAAGCGTACTATAAGAAAATACAGGGCGTTTTAAGGCATTCATTACTTAATTATGATACTTTTGATTTAAACACAATTTTACAAATCGCTAAAGACAATCAAATCTGTCCTTTTGAATTTCAATTAGACTTATCTCTATTCTGTGATGTAATAATTTGTGATTATAACTATCTATTTGATCCAATTTCATATATGAAGAGATATTTTGATGAAGATGCATCACATTATTTAGCGTTAGTGGATGAAGCTCATAATCTTATTGATCGTTCTCGTGAAATGTATAGTGCTTCCGTCTTTTCTAAAACTTATGATTTAGCAAGAAGATCATTAAGAAAATCTAAAAATAATAAAATTAAACGATTAGAAACAAAAATAAATAAACTTTATAAGCTTTTAGACAATTATGATGAAGGTGAAACAATTTTAGAAGACATTCCACTAGATATTTATAAAGTTTTCAATAGTGTTACTAATTTCCATCAAAATATGGACGAAGATATAGAAAAGGAAAGTACAAACGAGCTAACTGATTACTTTTTAGAAGTTAATCGATGGATGAAAATATACGAGTTATTTAATGAAAAATATATTTTATATATTTCTAAGCATGGAGAAAATAAAGACATTCATCTATTTTGTTTAGACGCAAGCGCGTATCTAAGAAATAGTATGAGGCAATTAAAAGCATCTGTTTTATTCTCTGCTACATTACAGCCTCTTGATTACTATATTGATACATTAGGCGGAAATAAGGAGACCGACCCTAGTTTAATACTTCCTTCACCTTTTCCAAGAAATAATTTAAAACTATTGGTAGCCCCAAAGGTGTCAACTAAATATAAAAATCGCGATAATACTTATCAAGAAGTTGCTAATTACATAAATGCTTTTATTAAAAATAAAAAAGGTAATTATTTTATTTATTCACCAAGCTATGAATATATGAGCAAATTATTGAATTATGTCAAACTTGATGAAATCGACTATTTCATTCAAGAAAAAGATATGGATGATTTTTCTAAAGAAGAATTTCTTCTTCATTTTAAAAATAACCCAGAGAAAACAACCATTGGATTTTTAGTAATTGGTGGTGCTTTTTCCGAAGGTATTGACTTAGTAAATGACCGTTTAATTGGAGCAGTAGTGATTGGTATTGGAATGCCTAAAATTAATTTTAGAAGCGACCAAATTAGCAAATACTTTAAAAGTCAAGAAATGCCAGGACATGATTATGCTTATTTATATCCAGGTATGAATAAAGTCATGCAGGCTGTTGGTCGAGTTATTCGAAGCGAAGATGATCGAGGAGCAGTTTTATTAATTGATGAAAGATATATGAATCATCAATACCAGGAGCTTTATCGAAGTGAATGGAAACACTATGAAGTAGTCTTAACACCCGATGAAGTGAGTGAAAAACTCTTAAATTTCTTTAATAGTTAACATAAATGTTATAATCTATTGCATATGGATTTCGAACAAAAGAAAATTAGAAACTTTTCTATCATTGCCCATATTGATCACGGCAAATCCACTTTAGCGGATCGCATTTTAGAATCAACAGGAGCAATTGAACAAAGAGAAATGGAAGACCAAATTTTGGATTCCATGGATTTAGAAAAAGAAAGAGGAATCACCATTAAATTAAACGCTGTAACTTTAAGTTACAAAGCTGATGATGGTGAAACATATATTTTTAATTTAATTGACACTCCCGGGCATGTTGATTTTACATATGAAGTATCACGTTCTTTAGCTGCTTGTGAAGGAGCTGTTTTAGTAGTAGACGCCACACAAGGAGTAGAAGCTCAAACCTTAGCAAATGTTTATTTGGCGGTAGATAATAATTTAGAGATTTTACCAGTAATCAACAAAGTTGATTTACCAAGTGCTCAACCAGAAATTGCAAAAAAAGAAATTGAAGATAGAATCGGTATTGAATGCACTAATGCGGTGGAAGTATCCGCTAAAACTGGTTATCACATTCACGAATTGTTAGAAGCTATTGTTAAATATGTTCCATGTCCAAATGGAGATTTATCTGCTCCATTAAAAGCATTAATTTTTGATAGCTATTACGATTCTTATCGTGGTGTAGTAATTCTAGTAAGAATTAAAGAAGGATCTATTAATGTTGGTGACCGCATTAAATTAATGAAAGCAAATAAAGAGTATCTAGTTACTGAACTTGGCATACGCACACCGGATGAAATTAAAGTTAAAACTTTAACTGCCGGTCAAGTTGGCTATATCTGTGCTCAAATCAAAGATATTAAAGATGTTCATCCTGGTGACACAGTTACTTTAATAAATAATCCAACTTTAGAGCCTTTACCAGGCTATCGCGTAGTTAATCCAATGGTGTACTGTGGCTTATACCCAGTAGATAGTAAAAAATATCAAGATTTGAAAGAAGCTTTAGAAAAGCTTTGCTTAAATGATGCTTCTTTACAATTTGCAGTAGAAACCTCACAAGCTTTAGGATTTGGCTTTAGATGTGGCTTTTTAGGTTTATTACACATGGACGTGGTGCAAGAAAGGTTAGAAAGAGAATATAATGTTGATTTAATCTTAACCGCTCCTAGTGTTATTTACCATGTCCATCTTACAGATGGAACAATCATGAATTTGGATAATCCTAGTAAATTACCAGATAGTTCTAAAATTGATCATATAGAAGAGCCTTATGTAAAAGCTAATATTATGACTCCAAAAGATTTTGTTGGTCCAATTATGGAACTTTGCCAAGAAAGAAGAGGCATCTATTTAGATTTAGAATATTTTGATGACACAAGAATGATTTTAACTTATGAACTTCCATTAGCAGAAATTGTTTACAATTTCTTTGATAAGTTAAAAAGCTACACAAAAGGGTACGCTTCATTTGATTATGAATTCGCTGATTATAAGAAAAGTGATTTAGTCAAACTCGACATTTTATTAAATGGACAAGTAGTGGATGCATTAAGCAGCATTGTTTATCGGCCTAATGCATACCAAAGAGGTTTAGGTATTATTCGTAGAATAAAAGAGGTTATTCCTCGTCAACAATTTGAAATTCCAATTCAAGCTGGAATTGGCGGTAAAGTCATTGCTAGATGCGATGTTAAAGCAGTAAGAAAAGATGTTTTAGCAAAATGTTATGGCGGTGATATTAGCCGAAAAAAGAAGCTTTTAGAGAAACAAAAAGAAGGTAAAAAGAGAATGAAGAAAATTGGCTCTGTGGAAGTTCCTCAAGAAGCATTTATGTCAATCTTATCGATTGACGATAATGAAGAATAGATAATTATTTAGCATAAAATTAGTACATTTTTAGTTTTCTATTGCACCTATGGTGAGTCTCATATATAATACGAGTAGAGGTACAAGTTATGGCAAACAATGAATTAGCAGTCCGTTTTACCGAAAATAAGTACGCGACAAAAAGTGAAGTTAGTAAAGAACTTAAGATGTCCATTATTGATAGCATCTGGAGCAATATTTTAAATTATCGTAGCAACTTTAATCGTTATTTAATGATTAAGAGTATTGAAAAGAACCAATTAGTGGTTTGCTTTTGCCCAACTATTTCAGCATTAGCAAACGCAGTTGATATGAAATTAGTACGCGTTTTAAGAGAATACAGTATGTTAAACGCCACTAATGGTGAAATGAAATTGTTTGAAGATGAATGTTATATAAAAGCCCTTTCAGCTTTAGCTGTTAAACATGATTTAGATATTAGTGAACCTTATTTACGCTCAATAGTGCATGGTGATATTCGTGAAGTTTCTCCTTCCCATATCGTTTTAGCAAGATATTTAGAATCTTTGCGTTATATTAAAAAATGTTATGTAAATAATGTGGATGAAGACTTTTTAGCAAACCTTTATTCTAAGCTAACTGGAAATAGTGAACTTACTTCTTTTTACCGTACTGCGGAAGATTCTTCTCGTGAGAACAAAGTTCTCATTGACCGCATTTATACTTCTGCACCGGTTGGTTCTATTGAAGGAATGATGGATAGTTTATTTAGTTTTATTGCTAATTCATCTTTAAGTGCTGTTACTAAAGCTGTGATTGCATATTACTATGTAAGTTATATCAAGCCTTTTAGCAAATATAGTGATGAAATTGCGTTATTAATTGCTAAAGCGGTCTTAGCTCATTCTGATTTAGGCGAAATTGGTGCGTTGTTACCTCTTGAATCTTTATTAAGCAACGATCAAGAAGAAATCGCTAAAATATTTATAGAAGTTCAAAGAACTTGCGATACAACTTATTTTGTTAACTATGGTTTAAAATTTGTCGAACATAAATGTGATGAATTATTAGACTATGCTAGCAATTTAAAAGCAAACGCTTTGAAACAAGATTTTTATAAAGAAGAAGTTAAAGAACAAGTTATTATTTCGGAAATCGAAAAAGAGCCAGAGTCTTTGCTCATAGAAGAAAACAAAGAGGAACCAGCAAAGCAAGAAATTGTTGAAGAAAAACACACTGAAGATATTCAAATTGTTGAACAACCGAAGGTCGAAACAACGACAGTTGAAACAATTAAAGTAGTAGAAAAGCCAAAAGAAGAAATTGCAGTAAGCTATATTCCTCCAGCCATTGATGAAAAAGAAGCCTATCGTTTAGAACAACACTTATTAGAATTAGATCCTTCTTTAAGAAGGCATGAAGCGCATTTCTATGCACGTCACTGTACTCTAGGAAAGAGCTATACAATTGCCCAATATAAAAGGGCTACTGGATGTGTTTATGAAACCGCTCGTTCCGCTATGGACCATCTTGTCAGTTTAGGATATTATCGTAAAGATAGTTCTAATAAAAAGTTCATTTACACACCAATTCCACGTAAATAAAAGGAGAAACTATTATGTCAAAAATTAATGTATTATCAGGTATTCCAGGATTTGTGGTTTTTTTAATTGTTGTCGCAGCATTTGCGTTAATTGCGATAATTGCCTTTATTATTCATAAAATTTTGAACCCAAAATTAAAAGATGATAAAAAAGAAAACACAGAAGCAGAAAACGTCAAAGAAACCTTAGACCGTTATCTTGAACCTGTCGAAGACGACAAAGTTTCTAAAGAAATCCAAGATTATCAAGAAAAGGATGATGAATAAGGAAATTAAAGCCTTATATATTCACATACCATTTTGTGAAGCAATATGTGATTACTGCGACTTTCCAAAGTTGCAGTATTTTCGTATTTTTGCTGAACAATATATAACTGAATTAAAAAAAGAATTAGAGTCATATCATATTAATAATCAATTAGATACGATTTATGTTGGGGGTGGAACACCAACATGTTTAGAAGATGATTTGTTTGAACAATTGTTAATTTTAATTAAGCCTTATACAAGCGGAATAAAAGAATACACTGTTGAAGCAAATCCTGAATCTTTAAGCGAACATAAATTAACGCTAATGAAGCGATATGGCGTTAATCGATTATCGATAGGCGTGGAATCCACAAATGATAAAATTTTAAAAGCTATCAATCGTCACCATACTTTTAAAGATGTAGAAATCGCCGTTAGAAGAGCCAAAAGTATTGGCTTCGATAATTTAAACGTTGATTTAATCATCGGCCTTCCACACGTTTTAAAAGGGCAATTAAATGAAGATATTACAAAAATTCTATCTTTAGGAGTGGAACATATTTCGTGTTACAGCTTATCAGTTCACCCAAATACCGTTTTCGGTATAAAAGGTGTTAAAGAAAGAAATAGTGATGTTGAAAGAGAACTTTATGATTTAGTTAATCAAAGATTATGTGCTAACGGATATGAGCATTATGAAATATCTAACTGGTGCTTACCAGGATATGAAAGCAAACACAATTTAACTTATTGGAAAGATGAACAATATTATGGAATAGGCCTAGGTGCATCTGGCTGCATTAATGATATTCGTTACACAAATACACGCAGTATTACTGATTATTTAAAAGGAAAACGCGTAATAGAAAAAGAAAAAGTAGCTCTAAATGATGATAAAGAATATTTTATTTTACTTAATTTACGCACCAATAGGGGCATTCCACTAGATTTATATCAAGCAAAATTTAATGAAAATCTCCTTGAAGTAAAAAAAGAAGAAATAAAAAATCTAATTAATCAAAAATTGCTATATATAAATGAGCAAAATTTAATTGCCACATACGATGGTATGATGGTGCTAGATCAACTAATTTTAGAACTTTTTTAAAAATATTTATAAATTTCACCTTTAGGTGTTTTTCATTTTTTGCATTTTTTTAGCAATTAACGCTTGACAGTGCCAACAAACAATTTATAATGTAGTTAGCACTTGAAAGAAGAGAGTGCTAAAAGGAGGGCATTATGAAGTTAAATAGAAGTGACACAATACTAAAGTATATCGTTGAGTACTTTATTAAGAATGCTCAACCAGTTGGTAGCCATACCTTAATCGATGAGTATCATCTTCCTTATTCTTCCGCAACAATCAGAAATGAAATGTTTGCGTTAGAAAAAATGGGGTTGATTGAAAAGACACATTCCTCAAGCGGGCGTGTTCCTTCATCTAAAGGATATAAATACTACTGTGAGCACTTACGTAATAGAAACGTCGACGAACAGTTGAAACACTCCTTACAACTAGTGCTCGACCAAAAGGTTCAATCCATTGAGGAAGTAATTAAAGAGAGTTGTAAGATACTCTCTCACATGACTTCATTAGTCTCTGTTGTGATGGGTTCAGATGAAAAAGGAGAAAGACTTGCTAATGTGCAACTTATCCCAATTTCAGAAAACACCATTACCGCAGTGTTTGTGACTGATAAAGGCTATGTGGAAAATAAGACCTTCATTATCCCAAACGATATTAAGACTGACGAAATTGTTGATTGCGTAAAGCTCTTAAATGATCGTTTAAAGGGTACACCAGTAAGTCAGTTAGTAGAAAAGATGGAAGCTTTAAAACCTGTTCTAAGTGAATATGTTGTAAGTCATGACATTGTCTACCAAGCTTTGCTTGAAACATTCATCAGATTCGCTGGCGACCGTTTATCCCTTTATGGAAGAGAAGAATTATTCAATCAGCCTGAATTCAAAAATGATACGGATAAGTTAGAAAAAGTCTTCAAACTTCTAAACAATACATCAGTATTTAAAGAAGTTGATGATGAAATCCGTCACATTGATGATTCAGAAGACAAAATGGTCTTAAAGATTGGTGATATTAAAGATAACCCAGAAGTTTCAATGGTATCCGCCAGATTCCAAGTTGGTGATGGTGAAGAAAACACAATTACCTTATTAGGGCCAACTAGAATGGATTACGATAAAGCTCTTTCCGCACTAGAGTATATCGCTGATGAATTGAACAAATACTTTAAAGATTTGAATGGAGGTAATAATAGTGGAGATGCATGATGAAGAAACAAAAGTTGCTTCAAATGAAAACAGTGAACAAGAAGAACGTATAGATCATTCCAAAAAATCTCTTTGGAAAAAGCTTGATAAATTACAAGCTGAAAATGAAAAATTGAAAGCTGACGCTGAACACTGGAAAAACGAATATTATAGAGCATACGCTGATACAAAAAATTTAAGAATTTCTTTAGAAAATGACCACAAGGTCGCTATGAAGTATCGTGCAGAAAGCTTTATCGATGGTTTATTACCAGTCTTAGACAGCTTCCACATGGCATTAGCCAATGAACCAACGGATCCTAACTTAAAGAATTACTTGGTTGGGTTCCAATATATCTATCGCAACTTTGTAGCTGCGTTAGAAAACGAAGGTGTAACTGAAATCTCACCAAAGGTGGGGGATAAGTTCGACTCTTCCGTAATGAACGCTGTTGATAGTGTAGAAACTGACCAAGAAGAAAATAAGGTCATGAAAATCTATACTAAAGGATACAAATTACATGATCGATTAATTCGACCAGCTAATGTATCTGTCAGTGTTAAGAAAAAAGAAAATAATGATGAAAATCATCAAGAAAACAAAATCGATGCATAAATTAGGAGGACATTAATTATGGCAAAAGAAATTATCTTAGGTATCGACTTAGGTACTACTAACTCAGTAGTTAGCTATTTACAAGCGGATGGCAAAGTGAAAGTCATCCCAAATCCAGAGGGAACTCCAACAACTCCTTCCGTTGTCGCCTTTAAACCAAACGGCGAAGAAATCGTTGGTAACGCTGCAAAGCGTCAAGCAGTTACTAATCCAGACACAGTCTCTTCTATTAAGAGAAAAATGGGTACTGCTGAAAAAGTACACATTAAATGTGTAAATAAAGATTTTACTCCACAAGAAATCTCCGCAAAAGTTCTTGCTTATATGAAGAAATACGCCGAAGAACATATCGGTCACAAAGTGGAAAAAGCAGTTATTACAGTCCCAGCTTACTTCAATGACGCACAACGTCAAGCAACTAAAGACGCTGGTCAAATTGCTGGCTTAGATGTTGTTCGTATTATTAACGAACCAACCGCAGCTGCCTTAGCTTATGGTCTTGAAAATGAAAAATCTGAAAAGATCTTAGTATTCGATTTAGGTGGTGGTACATTCGATGTATCTATCCTTGATATTGGCGATGGCACATTCGAAGTTATTTCTACAGCTGGTGATAACCACTTAGGTGGTGATGACTGGGATGCTGTTGTGGCAGATTGGATCAAAGCCCAAATCAAGATTGAAACAGGTGTTGATATTACCGATAAAGCTTCCTTGCAAAGAATTAAAGAAGCTGCTGAAAAAGCAAAAATTGAACTCTCTGCTTCTATGGAAACCATTGTCTCATTACCATTCATCAGTATGACAAGTAATGGCCCAGTGAACTATGAAGGTACATTAACACGTGCTAAATTCCAAGATTTAACAAGACATCTCTTAAAGAGATGTGAAGAACCAGTCAAAACTGCTTTACATGATGCTCACATGAGTGCTAGCGAACTTGACCAAGTCTTATTAATCGGTGGTTCTATCCGTATGCCAGCTGTGCAAGAATTAGTGAGAAACTTAACTGGTAAGACTCCAAACTTATCTGTTAACCCAGATGAAGCTGTTTCTCTCGGTGCTGCTTACCAAGGTGGTGTTGTCAGTGGTGATGTGAAAGACGTAGTCTTACTCGATGTAACACCATTATCATTAGGCATTGAAACATTAGGTGAAATGATGACTGTTCTTATTCCAAAGAACACCACAATTCCTACCACAAAGAGTCAAATCTTCTCTACTGCTGTGGATAATCAACCTGCTGTTGACATTATGGTCTACCAAGGTGAACGTCCAATGGCGCATGATAATAAACTCTTAGGACACTTCCAATTAACTGGTATTAAACCAGCTCGTAGAGGTGAACCAAGAATTGAAGTTACTTTCTCTATTGATGTTAACGGTATTGTCAAAGTTTCTGCAAAAGATTTAGACACTCAAAAAGAACAAAATATTACAATTTCTGGCTCTAACGGTTTAAGTAAAGAAGAAATTGATCGTATGGTTCGTGAAGCTGAAGAAAACGCAGAAGCAGATAATAAGAGAAAAGAAGAAATTGAACTCAAGAACAAAGCAGAATCATTAATTAATGATATTGATAATGCAATGAGAGAAAAAGGTGACTCTATGGACGCTGCTCAAAAAGAACAAACTCAAAAATTAAGAGATGAATTAAAGACTGCTCTTGATAATAACGATATTGAAACATTAAAGAAACGTATCAGTGAACTTGAACAAGCTGCTGCTTATATGCAACAAGCTCAAGCTAACCCAAACGCTAACGCTAGTGCTTCAGAAGATAAACCAATGGGTAGCAACCCAGATGATGTCGTTGATGCCGACTTCTCAAAGAAAGCGTAATTAACAAATTAAAATCCCGATTGGGCCTTAGGGCCCTTTCGGCGATTATTAGAAAGGAAGAATGATCAGTATGGCAGAAAAAAGAGACTATTATGAAGTTCTTGGTATAAAAAAGACTGCTACTAAGGATGAAATAAAAAGTGCTTATCGTAAACTTGCTAAAACTTACCATCCAGATAACAAAGAGACAGGTAATGAAGAAAAGTTTAAAGAAATACAAGAAGCTTATGATGTGCTTTATGATGATCAAAAACGTTCCACCTATGATCAGTTCGGTCACGCTGCATTCGAACAAGCTGGCGCTAATCCAGGTGGAAACCCATTCCAAAATGGTGGTTTCAGCGGTGGATTTGGCGGATTCGGCGATTTAGGTGATATCTTTAACTCATTCTTTGGTGGAGGAAGAAGACAACAAGCTAATCCTAACGGTCCTCAAAGAGGAGATGATGTCTTAAAAAGAGTCAGAGTCGATTTTATGGACACGATTACGGGTAGAGATATTGAAATATCTCTTGATGTTGATGAAACTTGTCCAACTTGTAATGGGACCGGAGCAAAAAATCCAAGCGATGTAGAAACTTGCTCTAATTGTCATGGCCGTGGCACAGTCAAGGTAAGAAAACAAACTCTTTTTGGTGCAACCATCATGGAAGAAACCTGTTCAGTTTGTAACGGAACAGGCAAAATCATCAAAGAAAAATGTAAAGATTGTAATGGAAAAGGTTATATCCATAAAAGAAAAACTATACCAGTGCATATCCCAGCCGGTATCATGTCTGGTCAACAAATTGTAGCTCGAGGCATGGGTGAAAGAGGCCTTAATGGTGGTCCAAATGGAGATTTATATGTTGAAGTAACAGTAAAAGAACATTCTTACTTCAAACGTGATGGAAACGATATCCATATTGAAATCCCATTAGACTTTGTCGATGCTTGTTTAGGAACAAAAATAGATATTCCAACAGTTTATGAAGAAGTAAGTCTTAATATTCCAGAAGGCGCACAACCAGGACAAGTCCTACGTATGAAAGGTTGTGGCGTGAAAGATTTAAGAACTGGTAAACCAGGCGATCAATATGTCCATTTAAATATTAAAGTGCCTACTTCATTAACAAAAGAGCAAAAGGAATTACTCACTAAATTTAAAAACGCAAAGAAGAGTGATGGATTCTTCGCTAAATTCAAAAAAGCTTTTAAAAAATAATTTTCAAAAATTTGTTTAAAGCCTCCTAGATACTAAATAGGAGGTTTTTATATGTTTTATATCCCACAAATTAAAAAGGACGATTGTGGTTTTGCTTGTTTAAAAATGGTTTTAGCTACAATTAACAAAGATAAAAATTACTTATTTTTGCCACAGGACGAAGAACATGGATACTATTCTTTGAATAGTTTAATGAAAATTGGCGAAAAATACGGAGTTATCTTTACCCCATTTAAAGCCACAGAAAAAGAAAGTCTAGTCAATTGTTCCACATTTCCCTTAATTGCGGTCCTAAATAGCAAAAATGACGCTAAACATGCAGTAGTAGTGACTAAAGTACGCTTTAAAAGAGTTTACTACACCGATCCAAGCTCTGGACCAACATCTTTATCACTAAATAAGTTTATTGAAAGTTGGGATGGGACAGGTTTATTGATTAAAGATTTTAGTCAAACAAAATGCCCATACGAGAACTTATCGCCAATTAATGTTTGGCAAAAAGGAGTTTTATTTTCTTTACAGATTCTCTCTATGGTTGCGGCAGTGTTAGGCGTTTATTTTATTAATGATAAATTCAAAATTTATATTCCAGTTGTTTGCTTTGTTATAGCAATGATTTTAGAACTTTTTATGAAAGCTTATTCATATCAAATTATGAAAAAACTGGACCAATTTTTCTTTAGCGAAGAAAACACACCAAAAAAGAATTTTAATGGATATTTTACTTGTTTTGAAGAATATAAGAAATTAGCATTAGCAAGTCCGATGAATTATGTTCTTTCATTAGGATTTTCTTTAGTGCTAATGGTTATTACCATTCTAAATGATAAAAATAATGCTTTAATTATCGCAATGCCTCTAGTTCTAGTTATTATTCATTATTTATTAATTAATCCTATTTTAAAGAAAAAAGCTTTAGAAATTAATGAGTTAGAAGAAACTGCAAAGTGTAGTAAAAATCAAAATAATTTCATAGAACAAGTTAATTTATTACACGGAAAAGTATATTCTT
>CAVEYA010000005.1:0-19040 GCA_963619935.1 bacterium
GTGTAAGGGTTTTTATATATTTGCTTCATTGTTCAAAAATTTGTAGGTAGATGGCATTTTGCTATGTTAAAGCAAATGTGGTTTTACCGCAAAAGAAAGAGCATTTTGTTAAAATATATAATACATATTTTAGTGGTGCATGTTATAATCTTTTTAATAACTTATGGAAGAAGATAAGAGAGAACTTGAAAAACAAGTAGAACAATACGAATCTGATTTAAAATCAGGGAAGAAAAAAAGTAAAAAGACTGTTATTAAATACATTCTTAATATTTCTCTTGTTTTAATCATTACTGCTTTATCCATTTTTTTAACTCTTTATAAGAACACCGGCAAAATTATTGAAAATTTAGTAAAGTGTGATTATAGATGGCTATTAGTTATTGTCGGAATTATGACAGGAGCGATGTTAATTCGTTCTTTTGTCTTATTCTGTTTTGCTCGATTATATACACGTAACTATCATTTCCACCAAGCAATCGCGAACGATCAAATCGGTGTCTTTTATAACGCTGTGACACCAGGTGCTTCTGGTGGGCAAATTATGCAAGCTTATACTTATAAAAAACAAGGCTTACATATTTCTTCTGCCGTTAGTGCATTAGCGATGTATTCTATTGTCTTCCAAGGTGTCTTGATTATATATGGCTTACTAGCCTTCATTATCAAGTTTGATTTAATCATGAGCATTGATAATGTCACAATTGCATTCGGAAGTTGGTTCAAGATTGAAATTCCGGCTTTAGTGTTAACTATTCTTGGATTCTTACTCAATATATTTGTTATTTTAATTGTCTTATTAATGTCTTATTGGCATGGATTCCATAATTTTATTATGGGGCCATGTATTTCATTCTTACATAAGATTCATCTTATCAAAGATCCAGATAAGAAAAGAGAAAGTTTAAGAATACAAGTGGAGAACTTTAAGATTGAGTTTAGACGTTTATTAACAAATATTCCTTTTACAATTTTAGTTTCTATTTCTTTTATTGCTTATATGACAATTAAGTACTCTATTCCTTATTTCTGTGGATTAGCCTTAGGCAATCAATCTACAGTAGCAAGTTTCTGGGATAGTGTATTCTTAGGTAACTATCACCAAATGGTGACTGGTTTAATTCCTATTCCTGGTGCAGCGGGTGTTTCAGAATTCTTCTTTGATGCTTTATTCTATAATAGCAAAGATCCTTCTAAAGGATTCTACTATGTAGAAGTTATAAATAATTTAGGCGAAATTGATATTGATGCGACTAAAGAAGCAAGTAAATCATTATCTAACGCAGCGTTACTTATTTGGCGAACAATTACTTTCGTTTTCCCAATCTTAGCAGCGGGCTTTGTTACTGCTTTCTATCATGCTTCACCAAAGGAAGAAGTGGAGGAAAGAGGAGAAATTCCAAACCGTGGCACATTTGTGGCCTTACAAAAAGAAACCTATATTATGCGTAAGGAAGAAGTGGACGCTTTAGTGCACACCACCCAACTTAATCGTGAAGCTTTGTTAAATAAGTTAAAACCAAAGAAATCTGATAAAGAAAAAAATAAAAATAAAAAATCGGTAGATAATAATCCACCAGAAATTATTAAGTCTGATAAATACGATGAAATTAAAGTATCTGATGAGGATAATTAAAAATGAACATTGCCTTATTTACAGATACTTACCCACCATTTATTAATGGTGTGTCTACATCTTGTTATAACTTATGCCAAGTGCTTAAGGCACATGGACATAATGTCCTTGTCGTGACTCCAAGGACCACAAATGGGAAATTAGAATATAAAGACGGCATTGTCTACATGCCAGGCTTAGAAATAAAGAAAGTTTATGGCTATCGAATTACAAATGTCTATAGTAAGCAAGTCATTCAAATTCTTAAAGATTTTAAAGTGGAATTAATCCATAACCAAACCGATGTGGGAATTGGTCAATTTGCCAAGATTGCGGCAAGAGAATTAAAAGTGCCACTTGTCTATACTTATCATACTGCTTATGAAGATTACACATACTATGTCGTGCATGGTTTGATGGACCGCATTGGTAAGAAGGTTTTACGAAGCTACGCAAAAGCAGTGGCGACCAACTGTGCGGAATTTATTACACCAAGTGTAAAGACTAAAGAATATATGCGTTCCATTGGATGTGATATTCATATTAATGTGATACCGACAGGAATTGATTTTGCTTTGTTTGATGCAAAAAATATTGATGTAGAGAAGACTAAAGCCTTTAAAAAAGAGCATGGTATCACCGAAAACACAAAAGTATTCCTTCTTTTAGGCCGTGTAGCGCAAGAAAAGAGCATGGATGTATCAATTAAGGGCTTTGCTAAATTCGTGGCTAAGCACCCCGAAATTGATGCGAAATTATTAGTGGTAGGAGATGGACCACAAAAGAATGAATTAGAATTATTAACTCATGAGTTACACATCTCAAATAAAGTTGATTTTATTGGAAAGGTTCCAGCTAAGGAAGTCCCTTTCTATTACCATTTAGCGGATATTTATACTTCTGCTTCCATTACTGAAACACAAGGCTTGACCTTTATGGAAGCAATGGCCTCAGGAACAATTGTGTTAGCGAGATTTGACGCAAATCTAGCGGATACGATTACTGATGGACTAACCGGATTCTTTTTTACTAGCGAAGAAGGATTTGTGGAAAAAGCAGAAAGAATATTTGCTTTAAGTGAAGAAAATAGAAAGAAAATAATTGATGCCGCCTATCAAACCGTAGATATGTATTCGTTTGAAAAATTCTACGAGAATATTATGGGAGTGTATAATCGTGCCGTTAAAAAATACTGGTAAAGAAATTAAGAAAATTAAAATTAACAAAAAGAATGTCATTATTACTTTTAATGATAAAAGCAAATTAGAAGTCACACCTGAAGCATTAACTGTCACATATTTATATGTTGGCAAATCTTTAGACAATAAGACTATTAATGAATTAAAAGCGTTCTCGAAGAACGCAAAATTATTAAAGTATGCGATGTCCTTATTAAAAAGAGGTCATTATTCTGAATGGAAGATGCGGGAAAAGCTGTACGCTAAAGAAGCAAACAAGCATGATGTTGATTTAATCATTAAGCAATTAAAAGAACATGATTTAATTAATGATCAAATGTTAGTCTTGGATTGGGTAGAATATGGCGAAGAGCGTTTAATTGGGAAAAATAAGATATTACAAGAATTATCTAATAAGGGTATCTTTGAGGAACAATTAAAGAAAATTAAATTTAATCATCAAAATGAAAAGAAAAAAGCTTTAGCCAACCTTCCTAAATTAGAAAAGAAATACGCTAAATACGCTTACGAACAAAAGAAACAGCATATTTATCATGGATTGATATCTTTAGGCTTTGATAATGATATTGTTAATGAAGTAATTAACAAGATTAAAGCTAAAGACAACAAAGATGAAAAAGAGAAACTTAATAAAGACTTAAAGAAAGTTTATGAACGGTTATCTAGAAAATATGAAGATAGAGAGTTAAAAGAAAAAGTTTTTGCTTCATTAAGAAGTAAAGGCTATAAATTAAATGAAATAATTAAAGAATGGGAGAATATTTATGGAGAAATTAGTTAGTGAATTTAAAGATTTAGACCGTATTAACGGTCAATTCTTAGTACAAAATAGCACAAAATGCATGAATGAAAGAGGTCCTTATTTAAATCTTGAGATAGGGGACGCAAGTGGCACGATTAATGCAAAAAAATGGGACGCCAGTGAAGATGACGTTTTAGCGTGTGGTATTGGTAATGTCATTAGTGTTGTTGGTGATGTCATTAAATACAAAGAAAATTTGCAACTCAAAATCACTCATGTTGAAAGAGTAAATACCGCTGATATTGATATCACTAAATTTGTAAAAAATCCTCCAGTACCAAAAGAAGAATTAGTGGCTAGATTTAATAAATATGTGGAGAGTGTCAAAAATCCTGATTGCAAAGCAATCCTTGATTACATGATTAAAAGATTATCGCCTAAATTATTTGAATATCCAGCCGCAGTAAGCGTGCATCATGATTATGCTTCTGGTTTATTAATGCACACTGTCTCAATGGCTGATTTAGCTGAATTTTTAGCAAGCTATTATCCAAATGTAGATAGAGATATTTTAATTACCGGAGTCTTACTCCATGATATGGGTAAAACTATTGAGTTTGAAGGCCCAGTGGTCTTTAAATACTCTTTAACTGGTAAATTACTCGGTCATATCTCTATTATGGTTAGCGAAATTCGAAGAGCGGCAGAAGAACTTAAGCTCACTTCAGAAGTGCCTTTATTACTTGAACATATGGTCCTTTCTCACCATGGCAGTAATGAATTTGGCTCCCCAGTCTTACCAATGACTAAAGAAGCTATGTTATTATCTTTAATTGATAATTTAGATAGCAAAATGGTGATTGTAGAAAAAGGATTAGATGGTGTTAAACCGGGCGAATTCTCCACAAAGATATTCCCACTTGATGGCCGTACCCTTTATAAACCAAAGAAAGACGAAGAATAATAAATTCTGAACAATTAAAATAAGTGGAAAATCCACTTATTTTTTTGTTTAATTTCGCAAATTATGCAAATTTCAAAAAATACGAATATAAATATATTATCAAATAATTAAAAATGACTAGTTTCCTAGCCATTTCTTATTTAATAAATATGTTTACAGATTTTTTTCAATTTCACTCGCGATTGCTGGTAGATTTAATCCTTCACTGTTATTATGCATTTCAATCATAATACCTTCTTTGGTGTTATACCTTGGAATAACATGAACATGGAAATGTCTGACGGTTTGACCAGCGGCTTCTCCAGCGTTAGTTAAGATATTAACTCCTAATGCACCCATGAGTTTAACTTCAACTTGAGCGATTCTTTGGGCAATATCCATGACTTTATGCATAACTTCATGTGGAGTGGATAAAAAGCTATCATAATGTTTTTTGCTAATCACTAATGCGTGTCCTTTGGTAACTTGTGAGATATCTAAGAAGGCTAATACATCTTCGTCTTCATAGAGCTTATAGCAAGGAATCTCGCCGTCAATAATTTTACAGAAAATATCTTTTTCTTCTTTCATATTCTGCACCTGCTTTCTATCTTTATTATAATAAAGAAAAAGGAGGTTGTTTAGACCTCCTTGATCTTTTTTAAAAATTAATCTTCAAATAATTCTGGATAATTTTCTTCGAAGTAATCATAAACGGTTGTGTCATGATACTTTAATGAAGCTTCTTCTAACCAATGCTTGGTGGATAAAGTTCTATATGTATCATCAGAGGCAATTACTTTTGCCACTTCGTTAATGATTTCTTCTTTTTCGTCAGAAGTATATGTTTGCTTTGTAGCTTCTTTAGCTAATTTACTAGCAGAGATAGCTTCTTCAATTTGCACAACATAGTATGTTTGAGAATCAGAATCATAGAATAAGATATCATCAGTGACTTCTGCACCAGCTTGTTTACTAGCAACCTTAAGGTAGAATTTACCGTTAATCTTAGCTACAAGCTTAGATTCACTGTCATCTACTTTATAAGTATCAGTAGCAAATCTATCAACGACACCTTCTTTATCTAATTCAGTAGCAACACCGATATTAAATAAACGAGTTCTAATAGTGTCTGGTAAATCGCTTAAACCACCGTTTTTGATGTACCAGCCATCAACTGTGTAGTCTTTAGCTTTAATATCATTTTCTTTAATCTTTTTACCAGTTTCTTTGGAATATGTGTAAGTACCAGTGAAATCACTTTCGATTGAAGAATCGGTTGTGTTGATGTCAGTAGTGATCTTTTCATATTCTTTCATCATGTCGCCGTAATCAGTGCCAATATAGTATTGATTTTCAGTACCGACATTTTTGACTGGGAAAGCGCCTGGATAAGCATCATTTACTAAATCGAGATAAAGATTATTAAAACCTTTATAAGCGTCAGAGACATCTTTCATGTCATCTAAGTCAACAACGTTATCTTTAACTGAAATAATATTTCTAACAAAGTACTTCATTAAGTAGTCTGCAGCTTTGTCATTGTTACTATTTGTTTTAATTGATAAAACGTTCACTTTACGCGCATAGCTACGTCCGAGCGTATTATAAGATTCATCTAATAAATATTGCTCGACTAAGAGAGTACGATAGATTGTTGGGATGATTTCATCTTCGACATATTTAATCGTTTCATCTTTAGTTTCGACTTCATCTAATTCGTATTTAGATTGATAGTTTTCTCTATGGAGATAACCATGTTGAGTAGTTCCATGCTTATCTAACCATAAACCGGTGAAAACTTCTTTTTCGTCCACATCTGGCGTAAACACTAATTCATCTTCTTCATCCCACATCTTTGTGGCACTGTCATATGGATTAGCGACTTTGGACATGCTACTTCTTAATTCTTTTAAGAATTTAACTTCAGAGAAGTTGCCACGAGTGGAATAAGAGCCACCAGTGATTGTGTTATATAACTCAATGGAAATACGATCTTCGATTGTTTGCCATTTTGCTTTAACACGGGAGATTTCGCTAGCTTTGGCTTCATCAGTTGTTAAACGGTTTCCGTCATCATCTGTTGACCAATAAGCTTTATGATTTTCAATAAACTTTAAAGCGACTGTTGGGTTGCTTGGATTTTTATCGATATCATTAGCGGCTTCTTTAAGAGTAATTTCATCTTCGCCTAAATTATATGGTTCAGCCACTCTATTATATCTACCAAACACTGAGACAGCGTATTGGTATAAGACTTCATCTAAGACGTGGCTAGATAATGAACCATCGCGGTAAGCATCTTCAACAATGCTCACTAAATTATGATAAATCTCATCATCATTATTCGAATAGTCAAGGAGTTTATCATCATAATTTTCGGATTTAGCTTGGATATTGCTTGAACATCCTACTAATCCCATAGCCCCGAGTAAGGCAACTGCTAATACCTTATTAAATTTATTTGACATAGCATGCTCCTCCTTCTTCATAGGCTGCTTTTTCTTCAGCGGTTAATGTAGTCTTAGTAAAGGCAATCTTACATCCTTCATTAATGACGTTATTAACTTCACTACGATAGTAATTTTGTACTTCGAGTAATTCTAAGTAAGTTTTCCAAACCTTTTCCATGCCTTCTTTTTGATCATCGATATTCTTTTCACGTTGTAAAGAAATATAAGCATCGATGGAATCTAAGAGCTTTAAGGTCTTTTCTTTACCTTCAAATTCGGTATCACGATCAGCGGTTAATTCTTCATATAAGCGGTAGTCATATGTGCTATCAAAACCTTTAATAGCGCTTCTTACTGTTTCCGCACGTGTGTTGTATTCAGATTTATTTACTGATTCAATGAAGTTGACGTAAGTCTTAGTTTCTGGGAATCCTTCATCACCTGGAACTTTGGTGGTGTAGTAATCTTCTAAGCCTGTATCATATGCTGATTTTTCAACAATCATTAAGTGGATACCATATTGGCTACGAACACCAATAATGACATTATCGTTTTCATCGCTTAAGACTTTTTCGTCAGTGCCATCAAAATTGGCATTGGCTTTGAAGCCTTTAAGTTTTGAATAATCAATATCAGCATTGTCACCATCAACTGCACTATAATAAGCATCAGCTTCAGTGACATCTTTTGTATCTTTATTAGTAGAAGTAATGTCTGCGTTAGTTTCTCTCTTACCATTTGTAATAACAAAGATACTATGATTATTTAAATATTTATTCCAAAGTAAATTTCTTGGATAAATAGCAGCCTTATTGTCTTCGACTGGTAAACCAGTGGCTGTATTTGCTTCAACTTCCGCAACTTCGCCTAATTCGACAAATACGGAATATGGAATTTCTACAATACCTTGTTCATCCAAAGTATCTTTAACTTCATCACTTAAACCTAAATCTTCATCGATTGTTGGATTAGTAGATTTATTAGCAACGTGTGCGTCATAAGCATAAATTCCTAATTGGAATTCATTGACCATGCCGAGAGAACCGCTTGAGGCTTTATTTGTCATAATGCCGACATCACCGTATGAAGTATTAGAGGAGTCTTCACTCTTCTTTTGTGCAACTTCACCAAATGTCATAACGCCTTCAGCGAGTAATTCGACTGTGCTGCTTAATAATTTAGCTTGGTCAGAAGTGATTGTGCCACGGCAGAATTCTGTCGCACCATCTTCTACTTTGACTAAAATGTGACGAATATGGTATGGGTGTTGTGAACTTGCTTTAGTGGAAGTAACATTGTTACCTTCGTTATCAACACCTAAATATTCTTTTCTTAATTCATCTTCATGTTCATCGAAGTACCAGTCTTCGATAACTTCTTTCTCTAATTGATAAATGTAGTATTGAAGAAGTTCCGCTTCATCTTCTACACCTTTTTCAGAGAGAATGGATTGCCATTCTGTTTTGTAACTAGTGCCGTTAGTTTCAGCGTTTTCTTTTGCTGTTTGTTTTGCACCTTTTACATTGTCTTTAGCTTCATTGACAATTTGATTGTAGTTCTTCTTAATGTTTTTTAAATTGTCAGAACCTTTTTGGTTCTTAGAAAAAGCATTACGAATAAGAACTTCCATCACTTGGTCATAATAACTAGCAATACCAGTTGCACTTTCACGATAGTCTTCATAGATTTCGTCAGTGAGTACAGAAAGGTCTTGTCCGTTATAGCCAGTAAAATTCACAATGCTGTCATTACTCTTTGTGACATCACTGGAACATGCTGACATGGCTAGTGCGGCAATGAAACTAGTAACTAATCCGATTGATAGTTTACTTTTTTTCATGTTTTGTTTACTCCTTTTTCGAATAATTGCTTTAATATTCTAAATATTATTGCGACTTTATGCAACAAGATTTTACTAAGAGTTACTATGTAAGGATATTTTATACAGAAAAATTATCATCTTATTTGCATTACGTATTGCGCTTTTGTAGAATAATGAACGATTTGAGGTGAATGAGTATGTCAACACTAACAATTAAAAACCTACACGCTGAAGTAGAAGGAAAAGAAATTCTTAAAGGAATTAATCTAGTTGTAAATGAAGGAGAAACAGTAGCTTTATTAGGGCCTAATGGTCATGGTAAATCAACTCTCTTTAACGTCATTATGGGACATCCTAAATATAAAGTCACAGAAGGAAGCATTTTCTTTGATGATAAAGATGTCTTAAAAATGGCAACTGATGAAAGAGCAAGATTAGGACTTTTCTTAGCTATGCAAAATCCTTGCGAAGTTCCTGGCGTTATTAATAGTGATTTCTTACGTGCCGCGGTGAACGCTAAAAGCGAGAAATCAATTTCGACATACCAATTTTATAAATTATTAGATAGTGCAACCAAAGAAGTAAAAATGCCTTTTGACTTAGCAACACGTTCATTAAACGAAGGATTTAGTGGTGGTGAAAAGAAGAGAAATGAAATCTTACAAATGATCCTTCTTCAACCAAAAATTTGTATGCTTGATGAAATTGATTCTGGCTTAGATGTTGACGCCATTCAAGTTGTTGCGGATGTAATTAAAAATGAACAGAAAAAAGGACATGGTTTTTTGGTCATCTCTCACTATGCTAGATTGTTTGATTTAATTCAACCTACAAGAGCAGTTGTCATTATTAACGGAAAAGTTGCCATTGATGGAGATCCAGAAGTGATTAAACGAATCGACACAACTGGGTATGAATTTATCAAAACTGAATTAGGCATTGAAATTAGTAAAGAAGACGCTCCAATGAACACTGTTTCAATTGGCACTTGTGCAGTAAAGGAAAGCATTAAAAAATGATTATTAATGAATCAAATATCGAACAATATTTTATTAAAAAGGAAAGCCTTTATCTTTTAGATTGTGCAAAATGCAAAGATGAATTTTCTTTTGATTTTGCCATCGATAATTTGAATGTCTTATTAATTAATATTAAAGATAATCAACAAGTAACTTTAAATCTTTTAGAAAATATTAATTTGCAATTATCCGTTTTAGCGGAAAATCCTCTAAATACGTTTAAAATTACCGCAAATCTAGCGAGAAATGCTCATATTTTATGCTATTTTGCTGACTTTATAGTTGGCAAATGTAAAGGTTTAGTGGCTGTTAATCTTAATGACAGTAACGCAACTTGTGAGTGGCATTTAGCTTCATTAGCAAGCAAAAAAGATAATAAAGAATTTGATGTTTCTGTTTACCATAAAGCTAGTAACACAGCTGCTCAAATGGATAATTATGGTGTGTGTAAAGATGAAGGAAAATTAATCTTCTCAGGTGTTTCTGAAATTATTAAACACGCAGTCAAATCTAAAACAAGGCAAAATGCGAAAATCATGGTGTTTGACAAACTCTCTAATGGAGTAGCTAAACCAATCTTAAAAATTGATGAAAATGATATTGAAGCAAGCCATGGTGCGGTAGTGGGAAAAATAAATGATGAACATTTATTCTATTTAACCTCTCGTGGCTTAACGGAAACTGAAGCAAAAGAGCTTATTACTTTTGGTTATTTGAAACCAATTTTAAAAGGTTTTGCTTTAGAAGAAGTACGTAACCATATTGAACAATTAATTGAAGGAAGAATGTAGTATGTACGATGTTTATGAAATTCGTAAACAATTTCCAATGTTAAAAGGAAAGAGCATGCAAGGTAAACCACTTGTTTATCTTGATAATGCTTCTACTACCTTTAAACCTCAATGTGTAATTGACGCGATGAATAGTTACTATACTGATAAAACTGCAAATTCACATCGTGGAGATTATGACTTACTTTATAACATGGATGTCGAAGTGCTTAAAGCTCGTCAAGCCATTGCTAAATTTATTAACGCGAATGAAAATGAAGTTGTTTTCACCAGTGGTGACACGATGGCTTTAAATTTAGTAGCCTGGGGATATGGGCATAAATTTCTTTCTCAAGGTGATGAGATTATTTTAAGTGAAGCGGAACATGCTTCTAACCTGTTACCTTGGTTTGAAATTAGTAAATTAACTGGTGCAGTAGTTAAATTTATTCCTTTAGACAAAGAAGGCAATTTAACTTGTGATAATCTTAAAAAGATTATAAGCAATAAAACTAAGATTGTTTCTGTCGCACAAGTGAGTAATGTATTAGGCAATACAGTTGATATTGATGAATTTGCTAAAATTGCTCATGAACATGGCGCAGTGATTGTTGTGGACGGCGCTCAATCGGTTCCACACATGGCAGTTGATTTTAAAAAGTCTAATATTGATTTCTTAGCTTTTTCCGCACATAAAATGTGTGGCCCAACGGGTATCGGCTGCTTAGTAGGCAAGTATGATTTATTAGATAAGATGGATCCTTTCTTAACTGGTGGTGGAATGAATGAAACATTCACTAAAGATATTGAAATTGAATTATTTAAACCACCATTTAAGTTTGAAGCTGGAACACAAAACTTATCTGGTATTATGGGCTTTAGAGCCGCTGTGGAATTTGTTAGTTCAATAGGTTTAGATAATATTCATAAGCATGACCAAGAACTAGTTGAATATGCTTTAGAAAAATTAAAAGGTCATGATGACATTATTATTTATAATAAAAATGCTAGAAACGGCATATTAACATTTAATAAAAAAGGCATTTTTTCACAAGATGAAGCCACCTTATTAAATAGTAAAGGCATCGCGGTTCGTTCTGGCCAACACTGTGCGAAGATTTTAAATGAATTTTTATGCACACCTGCTACATGTCGTATGTCGACATATTTATATACAACTAAAGAAGAAATTGATATTTTTATCGATGCTTTATTAAATGGAGGAGATATTTTAGATGCTTACTTTAACTAATGATATGATGCGTTCCATTATTATGGACCATTACTCTAATCCAACTAACAAACATAAACCAAATAATGAAAAATATGAAAAATATCATATGCATTCTGATAACTGCATTGATGATTTAGATATTTATCTATATGTAGATAATAATAAAGTTATTGATGCTTGTTTTGATGGTGTTGCGTGTACCATTTCTACCGCTTCTACTGACATTATGTGTGATATTTTAAAAGATAAAGATATTAAACAAGCTAGATATATTATTGAACAATATGATCATATGATTCACGAACAACCATATGACGCAGATGTATTAGATGAAGCAGTTGTTTTTGTTAACACTTCCAAGCAAGCTGCACGCATTAGATGTGCAACAATTGGCTGGAACGCTGCAACAGAAATTTTAAAGGATAAATAATATGGATAAAGATATTAAATTCCAAGAAGACTATAAATACGGTTTTAAAGATAAAGATGTTTCTATTTTAAAGACCGATGTTGGCATTAATGAAGATATTGTTCGTGAAATATCTCGTTTAAAAAACGAACCTGATTGGATGCTAGAATTCCGTTTAAAATCATATCGTGCTTTTAAGGCTATGCCACTTCCTAAATTTGGACCTGATTTAAGTTTTTTAGATTTTGATTCTTATACTTATTTTACTCGCCCAAGTAAAAAAGAAGTTCAAAGTTGGGATGAAGTACCTGAAACAATTAAAAATACTTTTGATAAATTAGGCATTCCAGAAGCAGAACAAAAATATCTTTCAGGTGTTTCTACTCAGTATGAATCAGAAGTTGTTTACCACAATATGCTAAAAGAAGTCACTGATAAAGGTGTTATCTTCCTTTCTACAGATATGGCTTTAAAGTTATATCCAGATTTAGTGAAGAAATATTTTGGCACAGTCGTGCCTACTGCAGATAATAAATTCTCAGCTTTGAATGGGGCTGTGTGGTCTGGTGGTTCATTTATTTATGTGCCAAAAGGAGTGCATTTAGATAAGCCTTTGCAGAGTTATTTTAGAATTAATAATGAAAAATCTGGTCAATTTGAAAGAACTCTCATTATTGTCGATGAAGGTGCAGATGTCCATTATGTGGAAGGTTGTACTGCTCCAACATATTCTAAAGAATCATTACACGCTGCAGTAGTGGAAATTATTGTTTTAAAGGGCGGTAAATGTCGTTATTCAACTGTCCAAAACTGGTCCACTAACATTGTTAATTTAGTGACTAAACGAGCAGTTTGTTATGAAAATGCTTCTATGGAATGGATTGATGGTAATGTTGGTAGCCAAACTAACATGAAATATCCAGCTTGTATTTTAAAAGGTGAAGGGGCAAAAGGAACTTGTATTTCTATTGCGGTTGCTGGTAAAGGACAATATCAAGACGCTGGAGCAAGAATGATTCATGAAGCTCCAAATACAACTTCTACGATTATTTCTAAATCTATTGTAAAAAACGGTGGTGTTGCTAACTATCGTGGAACAGTGAGACATAAAGAGGGTGCTGTTAATTGCCGCAGTCACGTTGAATGTGACACTTTAATTCTTGATGAATTATCTAGAAGTGACACAATTCCAACAAATGAAGTTAAAAATAATACTTCATATATTGAACATGAAGCTACTGTAAGTAAGATTAGCGAAGAACAATTATTTTATTTAATGAGTCGTGGGATTAGTGAAAAAGATGCGACACAAATGATTATTATGGGCTTTATTGAACCATTCTCTCGTGAACTTCCAATGGAATACGCAGTAGAGCTTAATCAACTTATTAAAATGGATATGGAAGGAAGTGTCGGTTAAAGTGAATTACGACATTATTGTTGTTGGTGGTGGGCATGCTGGCTTAGAAGCTGCATTTGCTAGTGCGCATAAAGGGCATGACACTCTTTTAGTAACCCTTAATTTTAAAAAGATGGGTAATATGCCTTGCAACCCTTCTATTGGCGGTTCCGCAAAAGGTATTGTGGTCCGCGAAATTGATGCTTTAGGTGGCATGATGGGCAAGGCAGCAGATCACCATTATTTACAAATGAAAATGTTAAACACTGGTAAGGGACCAGGAGTACAATGCTTGCGTGCTCAACAAGATAAGTTAGAATATCCAGAATATCTCCAATCATTAGCGTTACAAACTGAGCATTTGACTGTTAAAGAAGGTATGGTTACTTCTTTATTGCATGATGAACATAAAGTAACAGGCGTTAAACTTGCTACTGGTGAAGAATATACTGCTAAAGCAGTAATTTTAACTACTGGTACTTATATGGAAGCGGAAATATTCCGCGGAAAAGAAGTAAAAAAAGAAGGTCCTGATGGAGAAAAACCATCTTTAGGTTTATCTCCTTACTTACGTTCTATGGGAATTGAAACATTTCGTTTAAAAACTGGAACACCTCCAAGAATTAAAAAAGATTCAATTGATTTTTCGAAAGGTACAATTCAACCTGGCACAAAGGGTAATTTGGCTTTTTCTTATGAGACTAAAGAATTTATTCCGGTTGAAGAACAAATACCTTGTTATTTAATTTATACAACTCCTAAAACCCATCAAATTATTCGTGATCACTTATCTGAAGCGGCAATATTTTCTGGTTTAGTGACTGGTATTGGACCAAGATATTGTCCATCTATTGAATCAAAGATTGTGAACTTTGCCGATAAAGAAAGACATCAATTATTCTTAGAACCAGAATCAAGATATACTGATTCGATTTACTTACAAGGCTTTTCCACATCAATGCCTATTGAAGTACAAGAAGAAATGGTTCGTTCATTACCTGGTTTTGAACACGCCGAATTTTTAAAATATGCTTACGCCATTGAATACGACGCTATTAGAACTGAAGAATATGGCCCAACTTTAGAAATTAAAAAATGGCCAGGACTTTATATTGGTGGTCAAATTTGTGGTACATCTGGTTATGAAGAAGCAGCAGCATTAGGCTTAATGGCAGGTATTAATGCTTGCTTAAAGATTGAAGGTAAAGAACCTTTAATATTACGACGTGACCAATCATATATTGGTGTGATGATTGATGATTTAGTCACAAAAGGTACAGAAGAGCCATATAGATTAATGTCTTCACGTGCTGAATTCCGTTTATTAATGCGTCATGATAATGCTGATTTAAGACTAACAGAAGTTGGACACAATGTAGGTTTAATTAGTGATGATAGATATCAAAACTTTTTAAGTAAAAAAGACCATATTAATCAAGCTTTAGAAATTCTTAAAACAACTTATTTAGGAAAACGTAAAGAAGTCGAAGAATATTTAAAAGAATTAGGTTTTAATGAGCTTAAAGGTGGTGTGTTAGCCATCGAATTATTAAAGCGCCCAAACGTGAAATACAGCAAAATTGCGGAATTTATTCCTGCTTTAAAAGATATTTCTCTAGATGAATCCGCAATTGAAGAAATTGAAATAATTGCGAAATATGAAGGCTATATTGTTAAACAAATTCGTGAAGCTGAGAATATGCGTAAACTAGAAGAAATGCGTATTCCTAAAGATTTTGATTTCTTACATATGGACGGACTTGCTCTTGAAGCAAGAAGTAAGTTAGATAAGGTTAAACCATTAACTATTGGACAAGCCTCTCGTATTTCGGGTGTTAACCCTGCTGACATATCAATGCTTATCTTAAATGTAAGAAAGGCTTGGAACCATGAATAAAGAAGAATTTTTAAGTGAATTAAGTAAAAGAAATATTATTGTTAGTGAAGAACAATATCAATCTTTAATTGAATTGACGGATTCTACTTTAGAAATGAATCAAAAGTTTAATCTCACAGCGATTAAAGATAAAGATCAATTCATGGAAAAAATGCTTTTTGATTCTGCATTAGCGTTAACCGATTTAGATTTAAATAATAAATCGATAATTGATGTAGGAACAGGTGCCGGATTCCCTGGCATGGTTATTAAAATATTATCTAATGGTAATGTCACCTTATTGGATTCTACAAAAAAGAAAATTGATTATTTAAATGAATATGCTTTAAATCATCATTTAGATATTAAAGGTGTAGCCGCAAGAGCGGAAGATTTTGCACATGCTAATATTGAAAAATATGACTATGCGATTGCCCGTGCTGTATCTCAATTAAATATTCTTTTAGAATTAATTATTCCTCTTTTAAAAGTAAATGGTGTCTTTATTGCAATGAAGGGACCTGGTTATGAAGAAGAAATTAACGCTAGTAAAAAGGCTTTTGAAAAACTAGGTTGTCACTTATTAAAAATTATTGAAGATGAATTACCAAATAGCCATGAAAAGCGCGTACTAATTTACATTCAAAAAGATAAAACAACGAATAAAAAATACCCACGCATGTATCAAGAAATTAAGAAGCTTCCGTTATAGGCTTCTTTTTCTTTAACTTTTTAATATGGTATAATGTTTCACGGGGAAATTATTATGACAAACATTATCGCTGTTGCAAATCAAAAAGGCGGAGTTGGTAAAACAACAACTTCAATTAACTTATCTAGTGCTTTAGCACATTTTTCTCGTAAAGTCTTACTAATTGATATGGATCCACAAGGCAATTCCTCTCGTGGATTAGGAATTGATATTACTTTGATTAATAAATGTGTTTTTGATGTTTTAACAGGTGATACTGATATTAATAATGTTGTTCGTAAAACAATGATTAAAACATTAGATATTATTCCTTCTAAATTGATGCTTGCATCAATTGACACGATGGTGGGAAATAATAATGAAGAACCTTTTAAATTATTAAAGAATGCGATAACTAATTTAAAAAAAGAATATGATTACATTATTATCGATTGTCCACCTAGTTTAGGGTTTTTAACTATCAATGCTTTAACTGCCGCAAATAATGTTTTAATTCCTGTCCAATGCGAATATTTTGCTATGGAAGCTGTCGCTCAAATTCTTTCTTCTATTTCTCGTATTCAACAAACCTATAATCCTTCTCTTGGAATTGAGGGCTTTTTACTAACTATGTATGATGCGAAAACAAGATTATGCACAGAAGTATCTAGCCAAATTAGAGGATTATTTAAAGAAAATACATTCTTAACACAAATACCTAGAAATATTTCTATTCCAGAAAGTAACGCGAAAGGAATACCAGTGACCGTTTATCGCCCGTCAAGTAGTGGTTCTTTAGCGTACTTTTCATTAGCAAAAGAAGTGATGGATCATGAAGAAAGATAATTCAGATAAAATTATTAAGTCTTCCCTTTCAACTTTGTTGAAAAGATTTTCTAATACTGATGTTATTTCGACTTTAAGTAAAGAATATAATGTTACTTCACCAAGTATGATTCCATTAAATAAAATAATGGATAATTCAATCTTAAAAAAAGCAAGATTGAATGAAAAGCAATTAAGCGAAGTAATGTCTATTATAAAAGATAAAGGTTTTTCTTCACCTTTATATATTATAAAAAAGGATGATAATTTTGAGACTTTATATCCACGTATTGTTTATATTGCCGCAAGAAAACTGAAATTAGAAAGTATTCCTTGTGTTTTATTAGACATGTCTGAAGAAGATGCTTTAATGTTTTTAGCAGCAAAATTACAAGAAAAGAAAGATAGCTCAATAATTGAAATGTCTTTGATATTTAATAAAATTCAAAAGAAGTTAAAGTATGAGCAAAAAGATATCGCATCAGCGATGCATCTTTCTCGTTCACAAGTGACTAATATTATTCGTTTAATTAGAATGCCAGAAAATATTTTATTAGATGTCGCAGAAGGAAAATTATCTTTTGGCCATGTCAGGGCTTTATCTACCTTAAAGGAAGAACAAATTAATCAAATAGTGGATAAAATATATGAGAATCATCTTTCAGTTAGAGAAGTAGAAAAAATGGTGTATGAAATTAAGCATCAAACTACCTTTCAAAAAGAAGAAGATAAATTAAATAAAAAATATCATTGTAAAGTATCTTCTTTGCCAAAAAAGATTACTTTTAGCTTTGCTAACGAAGAAGAAAAAAATAAATTTATCAATAAAATCACCAAAGCTAAATAATAGTGCTATAATAAACTTACTTCAGGGCAGCGTAAATCGCGACCGGCGGTAAACCCCGCAAGCTCAATAGAGCATGAACTCGTGCAATTCGAGTGGCGACAGTAAAGTCTGGATGAGAGAAGTTGTTTTACAAGGCTCTGGAAGGAGTCTTTTATTTTATGAATAATTACACATTAACCAGATTAATTATTGGAGTGACCGCAATTATTGTGGTGTTAGTTTTTAGCTATCAGCAAACTTTTGCGAAAAAGAATCCTTTAACAGCAAGATTTATTGCTCGAACTGGTTTATTCGCAGCGATGTCTGTGATTTTATATATTGTTCCTGGATTAAAATTCTCTGTTCCATTTTTCCCTTCATTTTTAGAATTACATTTTGATGAAATTCCTGCTTTGATTGCTGGATTCGCCTATGGGCCTTTAAGTGGATTTTTTGTGATTTTAACGAAAACAATTGTCAAACTTCCATTAACTACTACTTTAACGGTAGGCGAAATTGCTGATTTTATATATTCTTGCGCTTTTGTTATTCCTGCCGCATTTATTTATAAAAAACATAAAAATATTAAAGGTGCGCTCATTAGTTTATTAGCGGGTACAATCATTCAAGTACTTGCTTCTTCTTTTATTACTTCCTTTGTAATGTTAGATTTTTATGTCTTTATGATGGGCTGGCCAAAAGAAGCCATCTTAGGATTATGCCAATTAGCTAATCCGCATGTAACATCATTAGGATGGACATTCTTATTTTTAGTAGCGTTACCATTTAATGCTTTTAAAGACGCTATTGTGGTAATAATTACTCTTTTATTATATAAACGATTACACAAGGTAATTGATAAAATTGGAGCACAAAAAAACTAGATGCATTGATCTAGTTCTTGTATCTTTACTCCTCTACGGAGATTGCACCGACAGGGCAGACACCAACGGCTTCTTCTTCGCCTTCGCCGCTAATGACTTCTGCTAAGCCAGCGTCGCCGATTCTGATGTCTTCTGGGAATGTTCCAGCGCAAGCACCACAACCGATGCAAAGAGATTGGTCAATTTTTAATTTTTTCTTTGCCATTGTAATTTCCTCCTAGGGTTAGGTAGATTATATAATAATCATTTTTTGGTTTCAATAGTCTTAATTGCCGATATTTTCTTTTTTTCAATTTTATTATCGTTAGTGGCATATTGCCAAATGGATACAAG
>CAVEYA010000006.1:0-10984 GCA_963619935.1 bacterium
TTATTAACTATGGCTATATTGCTCGTGCTTTTGCGTTTCCATTTATTTCTCTTTTTGGACTTGGCAGTTATTTCTTTTATGTATTCCTATATTTATTAGGCTTATCTCTTCTCTTTAGAGAAAAGGTAATCAAAATTCGTTTTAAGCATACTTTTTGGGCAATTGTTTTATTCTTTATTGCAACTTTAATTATTACTACTTTAGTGATGCCAAATAAAACAAGCACAGATATTAATAGCTTAACAGTGCAAAATTGTGTCGATAAATTTGTTGATTGGAATTTCAATGCTTTATTAAAAGATGACACAACCAGCAATGCCACAAAAGCTTATTTCAATGCAAAATTTATTAATATGTTCCAAGAATTTCCTTATGGTGGTGGAATTGTTGGTTACTTCTTAGTGGGTTTATTACATAATCAAGTATTATGTTGGGTCGTTGCTATCTTAATTGCTTTAGTTGGATTATTTGTTTTAACTTATCCTCTAATCATGAAAGTTATTCGTAAAAATAAAAAGTCAAATGATAAGCAAAATAATAAAAATAAAGATGAAAGTTATAACCATAATGAAGTCTTGGCAGTAAATGAAGGGAATAAAAATGTTTCTAATCAACGAGTAACAAACATTGATGTAATCAAAAATGCTTCTTATTTAGATGATAATTACAAACCAGAAATTTCTTCTGCTTTACCAAGATCAATGTCCACACAAAATACACCTGCTAATTTTGAAATGAATAAAAATAATCCAATTAGTAATGCAAATGATGAATTTTCTTATTCTTCAAATAGTTATTTTGTTCCTGCAAGATTTAATGCAGGTCATAAAGAAAACGCTGTAGAGCGTAGTGAACCTGTACCTACTAATAAACCAGTGTCTACAGTTAATAATGAAGTTGATAAACCTGTGAAAACTGAACAATTATCACTTAATTTTGATGAAAAACCACAAATTAATAATGATTTAGTAGCAACTAAACCAGTTTATGAAGAACAAATAGTGGTGACAAGTACACCAAAAGTGGAACCTGCTCCAATTGTTCAAAGTCAACCGCAAGTTGTTATTGAAACTCCGGAAGTAGTAAGAAAACCAATTAAATGGGTTCCACCTTCTGAAGATTTATTAGTCACCTACGAAGTTGGTGAAGCAATCGAAAAGAATACACTTGTGGCTAACGAAAGAATGCAAGCAATTAATGAAATCTTTAATGATTTTGAAGCTGGTGCAATTTGTTCTGATTTTATCATTGGCCCATCAGTTACTCGTTATAATATTAAATATGAAAAAGACGTTTCTGTTAGAAACGTGAAAAACTTAGAAACGGACTTAGCTATTCGTTTAGGTGGTGTAAATGTTGTTTTTAGAGATATCGTTGAAGGTTCTCCTTGCTCAGGCTTAGAAATACCTAACGCTGTTATTACCACCGTTGGTTTTAAAGAAGTTTATCAACAATTACCTGATAAAAAGAAACACCCTTTATGCGTTCCACTAGGTAAGAATATTGAAGGCAAAGTGGTTACTTGTGACCTTAATGAAATGCCGCATGCTTTAGTGGCTGGTACCACTGGAAGTGGTAAATCTGTTTTTGTTCATTCCATTATTGCAACATTAATCATGCGCAACTCGCCTGATGATGTAAAACTTATTTTAATCGATCCAAAAAGAGTGGAATTTTCTAAATATCGCGATGTCGCTCATTTATTGTGTCCAATTATAAATGAACCAAGCCAAGCTAAAGTGGCTATGGGCAAATTAGTGGACGAAATGGAAAGAAGATACGCTTTATTCCAAGATAATCCAGATGGCGCAAGCAAAATTGAAGAATATAATGATTATTGCGAAGCAAATAATTTACCAAAAATTCCTTACATCATTGCCATTATTGATGAATTTGCCGATTTAATGACTAATTGCAAAGAAGTTAGTACGTATGTTCAACAAATTGGTCAAAAAGCAAGAGCGGCTGGTATTCATATGATTATTGCTACACAAAGACCATCAACTGATGTTATTACAGGTACAATTAAAGGCAATTTACCAACCAGATTTGCTTTGGCGGTTGCTTCTTCAACTGATTCCATCACTATTTTAGGCGAAGGAAAGGCGGAAAAATTATTAGGCAAAGGCGATATGTACGCTCAATCTCCATGTATTTCTCGTGCTGGTGCAGTGCGTATTCAAAGTAGTTATATTAGCAATAAAGAAATTGCTCATATCGTTGGTTATATTAAAGATCATTACGCTCCATACTATGACCCTAACTTCTTAGATTTACATGATCGTAGTGAAGAAGAAGGAGAAAATTACGTTAATTCACCTGATTTTAAATCAAATGGGGCAAATAGCGATGAAACTAAATACCAAGAAATTAAATCTTGGGTGATGTCTAATGAATATATGTCTATGTCTCGTATTCAAAGAGAATGCGGTGTTGGCTTTAACCGTGCAGGTCGTATATTTAAACGCTTACAAGATGAAGGTATTGTGGCCACTGAAACTGAAGCTAATAAAGGTTGCCCAGTATTAGTCAAAGAAAAATTTTATGAAGGCAGTGCAGACACTGATATTCCAGTAAGCTCTGAAGTTTGTGAAAAATAATGAACAATAGCTGTAGCTTGAAAGCTAAATTAGTTTCTTTAAGAAAAATCAGAGCTTTGGTTTTTTCTTCCTTTAATGACGGAAATAGTCCTAAGTTTATTTTAAAAAGAGACGATGGGGCACAAGAAACTTTAAAAGTGGTGAAATATACCTCTTCTCCAGTAATGAAGTTCTACGAGCTAGAAATGGGGCAAGATTTCGTTTTTGGTCATGCTTATGTATTATCTTTAGAAGGATATCCTGTCGTTAATATCGAAGTTAATGAAGCAACAACCTTTAAAGAATTTGATTCATTATTTAATTATGATGGAGATGACTTAGGCGCAATCTATAATAAAAAAGAAACTTCTTTTAATTTATGGGCTCCATTAGCCAGTTCAGTTATTTTAAAATTAGAAAAAGAAGATAATGAATTTATTTATGTTCCTTTAAAACGGACTGAAAAAGGCGTTTATCGCACAGTTATTAAAGGTGATTTACTAAATAAAAAATATTTATACTTAGTCACAAATAGTGGCGTGACATTATCATCTTTAGATCCTTGGGGTAAAGGAGTTAGCTTAAATAGTGAATATTCGGCGGTTGTGGACACTACTTATATTAAAAATATAAAAAGTATTAAACCAAATAATAAATTAGATAATCCTGTTGATTATATTATTTATGAAACACATATTCGTGATTTTACAGAAGATAAGAGCACAGATATCGTAAATAAAGGTAAATATCTAGGAATGGTGGAAGAAAATAGGCACACAATAGGCGGTAATCCAGCTGGATTAGATTACCTTCAATTTTTAGGCATCACACATTTACAAATATTACCTGTTATTGATTATTTAGGCGTAGATGACATAGATCCGTCTAAAGGATATAACTGGGGTTATAATCCAATCTCATTTTTTGCTTTAGAAGGTAGTTATTCCACTCATCCAGAAATACCAATGAATCGTTTAATTGAATTTAAAACAATGGTAAATAAATTACACAGTCACAATATTCGCATCATCATGGATGTGGTTTATAACCACATTTATGAATTTATGGATTCCGCTTTTGAAAAAGTAGTGCCAAATTATTTTTATCGACGTCGTAATAATGGACAAATCGCCGCTGCTTCGGGATGTGGGGATGATGTAGCTAGTGAAAAATATATGGTTAGAAAAACGATTATTGAATCACTTAAATATTTTACTGAGGTGTTTGATATTGATGGCTATCGCTTTGATTTAATGGGTTTACTTGATATTAAAACTATTAATGATAGCTTAAAAGAATGTCAAAAAATCAAAAAAGATATTTATTTCTATGGTGAAGGCTGGAATATGGGCATGGAATTAGCTTTTGAAAATAAAGCTTGTAGCGAAAATGCAGATAAATTACCAGAAATCGGTTTCTTTAATGATTTATATCGCGACACTTTAAAAGGTCCTCATTATCATGACCAATTAACAAAAAAAGGCTATGTTGGTGGAAATAATGAATTAAGTGATTTAGCCGCTTATTGCTTTTATGGTTCTACTTTAAATATTAATCATATAGCTAGATTTAAAGAGGCAAATCAATCAATCAACTATGTTGAATGCCATGATAATTGCACTTTATTTGATAAATTAATTCGTTCCAATTCTAATGAAGATGAAAGCACTATTTTAAAAAGAGTTATGCTTGCAAATTCATTAATTATGAATTCCTATGGTGTGCCTTTATTCCATATGGGACAAGAAATTGGGCAAAGCAAATCGGAATTAGATAATACCTATAAAACCCCAACAATTAATAATATGAACTGGGCATTAGTGGATGAACGTTTTGAAATGGCTAGCCAATTCCATTTATTAGCTAATTTAAGAAAAACTAAATTACATCATATTTTTTCATATTATACACAAGAAGATATTAAAAATATCTTTACTTATGACAAATGGTGGAATGGCGTTCTTTGCTTTTATAGCGATAAACAAGAATATATTGCTCCTTATAAAAAGATTATCTTCTTAGTTAATCCTTCAAATCAAAGTTTAACTTATGATTTAGATGATTATTATAGTTTATTATCATTTGATGATAAGATTAGCGAACAAACACATATCAAAAGTGGGATGATTGCACCTTTGACTGCTCAAGGGCTATTTTTAAAATAATATATTAATTATTAACAATTTCATAAGTATTCAATTTACAAATAATTGAATATTTTTTTATAATAATGACGTTATGATACATTGGACAAAAGCAGTTTTAAATCAAGGCATTCCAGTAATTTGGGATTATTTTGCATGGATGCGTAAATACGCAAAACACCCAGAAAAATACCCAATTACTGTTAGACACAAGAAAATTGCTAAATTAATGAAAAATATGTGTCGGGCTTTTAATGTTGATTTATTTATTGAAGGAAAAGAAAATATTCCTACTAGTGCTTCTTGCATAGTAGCTAATCATTTATCTAGCTTTGATCCTTTAGCGTTATTAGCAATAATTGATTTCCCAACTACCTTTGTAGCTAAAAAAGAAGTTGGCAAAATGCCTTTTATTGGCAAATGTGTCAAAGATATAGATGGTCTATTACTTGACCGTGAAGATTTAAAACAATCATTACGCGTAATGATGAAAGTACAAGACGATTTAACGCATAAAAAAGATAAAAACTGGATTATATTCCCAGAAGGAACAAGAAATAAAGACACAATGCATAATCTAAAAGAATTCCATCATGGAACTTTTAGACCTGCTGTTAAATCAGGCGTTAATATTGTGCCTGTCGCCATTTTTGGGACATCAAGAGTATTTAAAACAAAACCGCAATATAAAAAATATCCTGTCTTTGTTAAATTCTTAAAACCAATCACTCCTGATGAATATAATGGTAAATCTACACAAGAAATTGCAAAATTGTGTCAAGATAATATTCAAAGAGAAATTTCCTTTAATTTAAGAAAAAAAGATTTTGAATATATGCACAAAAAATATAAAAAATATAGACACAATCAAAATAAGTAAGAAACTGCTATTGCAGTTTTTTTCTTTTATAAAAGCATTAAAAAAGACGCTACATCAATGACATAGCGTCTATTTTTAATTAAATAAGATTTAATTATGCAGCTTTAACGAAGCTTTTACCGTAAACAACAGTAATTTCGATAAAGCCATAATCAGCATATGCGTCAACGCTAACCCAAACGCCGTTTGTGTAGTCAGCATAACCAAGCCATTCTGAGCTGCTTGTTGGACATTGAACGTTAGCAGTATAAGCACCAGTTGCAACAAGTTCAGCTTTTAAAGCTTCACCAATCTTGTCGAGGTCAGCACCCTCACCATAAACAAGATCAAATGTGTAGAAAACAACTGCATAGCCTTGGCTGAGATAGCTTGAATCTGCTTCATAATACCAATCTTCTGTAGCATATTCAGTACTATCAACTGTAACTGTAAAGTCAGCGAAGAAGTTAATAGTGGAGCTGAAATATGCAGAATATTTTTCACTATAGTAAGCAACATCACTATTCATATAGCCGAGGTAAGTAGCGTCGCAGCGTTCAGCAACTAAAGCACCAGAAGTAGCATTGACAGCATAGATATCTAATGTAACTGTTTTACTATCTTTACTAATGCTAACAACAACCATTTCTTTGCTGGTTGCATTATACCAAACATCTTCTTGAGTTAATTCGAATGATTTATATTCAAATCCTGCAAGCATTAAACCGGCTTCATATTGAGTTGCAGCTGTTTCATCAGCAGCAGCTAATGTAACTTTAATTGAATAAACTCCAATTAAACCATAATCCTCGAAGTATTTGCTATAAACAGATTCGTTAGAGTAATCGACAACAGCACTGCTAACTGTATTGGAGAAATTAATAAGTGCGCTTGTACGATCAGTAGCGGTACTATCTAAGCTCTTTTCATAAGCTGTTGCGAGGTTTAAATAGAATGCTTTTGCATCAGCAAATGCTGTTTCACCAGTAAAGGTTTTGCTTGGTTTTAAACCAATGTAGTAAAGGCTGAGGTATGCTTCATAGTTTGCTAATAAAACAGTGGCATATATTGTTCCATCTGAGTCTTTAAAGTTATAAATGGCTTCGCCATTTTCTTCGTTGTTCATTGAAGAAGCTTCTCCGCCTTGAGTTGTTAAACCTGTTATTAAAGCATTAAATGTTTCTTCTATCTTAGCAGCTTTAGCATTGATTGTAACAGCCAATAAAGCGGCTGAGCTATGGTCAACAGCAACCCAAGATGCATCTGTGAAAATATCGTCAACATTATCAGAAAGCATGCTTTCATCGACGACATAAGAGAAAATGTTTTCATTTTCAAATGTCACCATTGTGTCTCTATAGTTATCACCTTCAAGTTCTTGGACATCAGCCCATTTATCTTTAACAATTGAGGCCTCAGAAGTTGGAGTTTCTCTTAAACTATAGGAACCGATGATATCACCGATGACGATTGATGTGCCGCCTTCGGTTCTATCGTATCTTGCGGTACCAACAAGTTTGCCTGTATCGCCAACACTCTTTTTGGCAAAATAGCTGTTAATTTTGCTAATTGTGCTAGCGGATAAGCCAGCTGGAATTACCACTTTAAATGGTGAAAGATTATCTTCGTCTTCTAAGTCTTTATCTTCACCTGGGTAAACAACATAGAAGGAACTTTCTTTTTCAGCGGTAACTGTTTCTGGAATAGAAGCAAATTGTACATTTAGAGATAATTTTTTGCCTGATGCAGAACGGCCAAAATATTCATCAAAATAGTTACGAGGAACATTATTCCAATAGTAGACAATTTGACCTGTTGTCATATTTTCACCTTGATCGTCACCATCATACACGCCATTAAGTGTGACATCCGCATCCTTAATAACTGCGTGACCATTTTCGTCTTCTAATGTACCGACAACGGTAATGTCTGCCCATTCGAGACTATCAGCAACAGGCATTTTTTTCGCTTGAATTTCAATGCCGTATAAGTCCAAGACTGAAGTACTATCTGGTACACAATAACCACCAATAATGGTATTGCCAAAAGTATCAGCCACACCAAGATTACAAATTTTGACTTTTTCGCCTTGGTGTTCCCAGTCGCCATTACTATCGAGAACTAAAAGTTCATCAAGAGTATATTCTGGCACTGCTGGTTCTTTTTTGCCACACGCGCCTACTGATAGAGCGATTGTAGCAGTAGCTAGAATTTTAATTAGATTCTTTTTCATACTAATCTCCTTTCGTTAAAAATTTATAGCTTGCTAAAAGAATATGCCTATTTACAATGTAAAACAATATTTTTTTTAAGTATTTTTGTATAACAAATACTAAATTAGTTTGCGCAAAGCTTTTGGTAGATAATTTTTAATTACTTTGGTATCGCTTTTAGCGATATCAACATTGATTCCTTGATATGTGAGTAGTGTATAACCTTGTGGAATATTTTTATAAATTACATTTCCCGAAAAATAAACTTTAAGTTCATTTTCACTTAATTCATATATTTGGCTAAAATTATGACAATAATGAGCATAATGATAATCATATTTAATGGAATTTTTTATTATTTCACCCACTTTAACACCTAATCTAACGACATTGAAATCTTTCAAATTTATGACATTATTAATGCCGAAAACAGTGTCGCCAAAACAGTATTGATACTTAAACGGAAGATTAAATTTAACGAGTTTTGAATTCGTTTTATTATTGTCTTTTTTATTAGATTTTACTAAATTACCAGGTTTTTGAAGTAAACAAATATAGTGTCCTTCACCGGGAAACATAGAAGGTAAGAGATGGATGCCTAGTGGGTTATCATGACAAGTGTAATATAAAGAGTGATTAATTTTAATTTCTTGAGCGTTACTATTTGCTATTAAAAATGCGATTACATCTTCATTTTCTTCTTTTGAAAAGGAACAAGTAGAATACGATAATATTCCACCTGGTTTTAACATTTTATAAGCATAAACTATTAGTTCCTTTTGAATACTTTGAAATTTTAAAACTTTGTTATAAGACCAATCTTCTTTAATTGCTTCGCTTTTACGGAACATGCCGGATCCAGAACAAGGAGCATCCAGTATTATTTTGTCAAATTGTTCTAAATGGTTTAGGTATATTTTTGAAAAATCGTTATTTGTAATAATAATATTACCAATTCCTAATCTTTCTACGTTTTCTGTAATTGCGTTACATCTACTTCGGGACAAATCATTTGAAATTATTAATCCCTTATTACGCATTAAAAATGACGTTTGAATGCTTTTACCACCTGGCGCTGCACATAAATCGAGAACTAAGTCATCATCATTTGGGTGTAATAGATACGCAACTGTCATAGCGGCAGGTTCTTGTAAATAAAAACAACCTAAATCGTGGTAAATGCTTTTACCAAGCTGATATCTACTTTTTTTATAAATATACGCGTGTGAAACTATTGGATGCGGAGTCACTTCAGGAAATAATTTTAAAAATGTTTCATCATCCATTTTCTCTACATTCAATAACACAGCGTGTAAATCTTCTTTATTTAATGAATCAAGCAATGCTTTAATTTCATTATTATCAAGATAACTTTTTAAATGTTCTTCGAAGTTCATATTAATATATTAATATTTCAAAATTAAAATGTATATATTTTCGTTAGTTGATTATGCTAATATATTCCTGAGGTATTTTTATATGCGAATGGTAGATTTAATTATTAAAAAACGTGATGGTCATGAATTAAGTGATGAAGAAATTGCTTTCTGGATTGATGGCTATGCGAAAGGTGAAATACCTGATTATCAAAGTAGTGCAATGCAAATGGCGATTTTATTTCAAGGAATGAATAATCGCGAAATCGCTACTTTAACTGATCGCATGGAACATTCTGGTGAAGTACTTGATTTATCACATTTAAAAGGTGTTAAAGTTGATAAACATAGTACAGGCGGAGTTGGCGATAAAACTAGCTTAGTTTTAGGCCCTATGGTTGCTGCTTGTGGTGCTACATTAGCAAAAATGTCTGGTCGTGGTTTAGGCCACACTGGTGGAACGCTTGATAAATTAGAATCTATTCCTGGTGTTACGATTGCGATTGAAGGTGAAAGATTTGCTAAACAAGTTAATAGCATAGGCTGTGCAATTGTGGGCCAAACTGCATCTTTAGTTCCAGCAGATAAAAAGATGTATGCCTTAAGAGATGTGACTGGAACAGTAGAATCTATTCCTTTAATTGCAGCATCTGTCATGTCTAAGAAATTAGCGTCTGGTTCTGACGCAATATTATTAGATGTCACCGTAGGTGAAGGTGCATTTATGAAGAATATGGATGACGCTCGTAAATTAGCGCATATTATGGTTGATATTGGTAATCGTTTAGGTAGAAATACAAAAGCTGTTTTATCCGATATGAGTGAGCCTTTAGGCTTAGCGGTTGGTAACGCTTTAGAAGTGAAAGAAGCTATTGCAGCTTTGCATGGACATGGACCAGAAGATTTAATGGAATTATGCTACACAGCTGGCTCAATTATGTTAGTTCAAGCAAAGTGTGCAAAAGACCTTGAAGACGGTCGTAAAAAATTACATGAAGCGATTGAATCTGGGGCCGCATTTGACAAATTTGTGAAGATGATTGAAGCCCAAGAAGGTGATATTTCATATATCCTACATCCAGAAAAATTCACATTAGCTAAACACCAAATTGAAATTATGTCAGATGAAGAAGGATATGTAAAAGAATTAGATGCTTTAACCATTGGGGTTTCTTCAATGAAACTTGGTGGTGGTCGTGAAACATTAGATGATGTAATTGATATGTCTGCCGGAATTATGCTCAATAAAAAGATTGGCGATTATGTGAAAAAAGGTGAAGTACTTTGTACTTTACACACTAATAAGAGTGAAAAAGAATATTTACCTATTATTGATGAAGTTAAGAGCGCTTACCAATTTAGCAAAGAAAAAATTGAACATCGCCCGGTCATTCGTGAAATTATTGGTTAATTAATCAAATTTCAATTAGGCCTCCTAGTTTGGGGGCTTTTAATTTGCTTGTTTCTCTTGAGAAAACAAGACAATAAAGATATCATTAAAATATGCAAAAACCATTAGCAGATTTACTTAGACCAGAAACTCTTGATGATATGGTGGGCCAAAACCATTTATTAGCAAAGGGAACAGTTTTTCGCAAAGTATTAGAATCTAGCCAAATTTCAAATATGATTTTTTATGGACCTCCGGGAACAGGAAAAACCACAATTGCTAATATCATTGCAAAAAAAGCGAATATGTCTTTATATAAACTCAATGGAACAACTTGTTCCACAGAGGACATTAAAAAGATCATTAGTGAAGTAAACAACATGTTTAATTCTAATGGAATTTTATTATATTTGGATGAAATCC
>CAVEYA010000007.1:0-14855 GCA_963619935.1 bacterium
CTTTGGTAGAGAGCATTAAACTGCCAAAATGAACAATTTTAATATTGCTAAAATCAATCTTTTTAAATTCATTGATATCTAATTTATAGTCCGCTGTGTTATTTCTTTTAAAAGTAAAAGACCTTTCACCATTATTTAAGGAAACAATCGCTTCTGTAGTTTCGACTCCTTTTAAGATATTTAAGTATAATGGTTCAATATGTTTTTGATGAGCAAAGTCTAAAAGATATTTTCCATCTTCATCATCACCAACACTACCAAAAAAGCCACAATAATGATGGAAATTATTAATATTTGAACAAACATTAAAGGGTGCTCCACCAGGATGTTTCTCAATGTGATTATTTTCTTTAAAACAATCAATTAAAATTTCACCAACGCATAAAATCATACTAAGCAGTTTCTCCTTTAATAAATGTTGTGTTTACAATATAAGAAGCATTCGTCTTTTCGTTATTAATCTTTTTGATTAAAACATCAACTACTTCTTTTCCCATTTCCTCAATGTTTTGTTGTAATGTAGTAAAATTAGGATGTTGAATAACATTTGACATACAACCATCATAAGTAATAATGTCAAATTTACGATTTAAAGTACTCGCATAGCGATATAGTGCAAAGCCAAATGCATCAGATGTGGCAAATACAGCGTCTAAATTTTTAAATTTATCTAGAAAAATAACAGATTTTTCATATTCTTCGCCATGTCTAAAATCTTCATAAAAGCTAAGATTTTCTAGATTATATTTTTTGATAAAGTCAATATACGCTAAATAACGCTTTTTGACTTCTGATTGAACGTTTGGACGTCCACCAATAAAACCGATCTTTCGATGTCCTTTTTGATAAAGATATTCTAAGGCTTGATAGGTCGCTTCATAATTGTTCGAAGTGATGCAAGGGATATTGTCATTAAAGCGACGGTCAATAGTTACAGCGGGAAGAGAAAAATCAAATTCTTCATATTTGTTATGCGTAATGAAGATAATTCCATCAACTTGTTTATGCAAAACTAAATTAATGAATGTTTCTTCTCTTTCCCGACTGTTATTTGAGCATGTGATTAATAATTTATACCCACTTCTATACGTTTCGTTTTCAATAACTTGTGTAATTTTAGAGAAAAATGGGTGAGAAATTAATGGAACACATAAGGCGATAGTTTTTGTGGAATTATGCTTAAGCATATACCCGATTGAATTCTTTGCAAAATTCGTGTCCTTAATTGCAGCTTCTATCTTTTTTCTTGCCTCACTAGAAACATATCCGTTATTGAAATAACGAGAAACAGTGGATTTAGAAACACCAGCTTTTTTAGCTACATCAAGAACATTCGCCATAACTATTTTACTCTATTCTTTTTTCTCTTCTTAAAGAAGATACAGGCAACTGCCATAACCGCAAGTGAAGATAAAACAATAATAATTAATGCATAATTAGTTTGCACATTATTGTTAATTTTAATTAAGTTACTGCTAGAGGAGGTATTAGAGTGAGTTAATAAATAATTCACTGTTTCTCCAACTGTACAAATACTCACATCGTGGTTGTAATAATCATCACCAGGATTAATGCCATATGAATAGTCTTCAGCAGTGTCAACAACTGCTTTAACTTCAGTATCTAGCGAATTATAAGTGGTTAATAAAGCGCTAACTTCAGTAGAATCTAATAAATTACATACAGAACCATTCGTATTTTTACGAAGTGTATCATAATGACTATTTAAGTATTCAATGGCTTTAGCTAATGTTGTTTCAGCAGAACCACTATAAAAGTTGCGAACAACGCCATAGAAATGGTTACTATCATATACTTGTTCAATTTTATCAAGTTTTAAAGATGGTAAAGTATCGTAGTTAGTGATAATTTCATCAAAAAGGGCAAGTCCCCAAGACCCATTATTGTCAGAATCTGCAATTGCTATAGCAACCTTTTGGCCTTTGAAAGAACTGACATCGATGTAGACTCTTGCCATTGTGTTAAGTCTAGAGTCATTGGATACAACATTAGTTACACCACCATCTTTGAAAGCAATATTTTCATTTTTAAATTCGGCTTTAGTATCTAAAGAATCGCCATCAAGAATTTGTAATGTCGCACTTCTACCAGCCATCTTCAAAGAAATATAATCGGAAGATAAAGTAAAAGAATGCGAAATCAAACGATACTTATTTGTTTCTACTGCTGTAGCTTTATTGCCTTGAAAGAATTTGTTGCCAGTTTTATTAAATGGCATTTTTTCTACCCAATCATAAGTTGATTCACTAGAAACCGCATTGTCAAAATCAATTTCAAATCTTTCAGAATCAGAAGCAACTGAATATTCACGGTCATAAGCCCAATTAAGGATTGCAGCATCTTCTTCAAAGCTTTCATTTGCGTCAGTTAATGTGATGTTTCTGAATGTCGCATATTCATCATTACTAGCATATACATCAACAGTGTACGCACGAGCGTCACTATTTTTTGTTCCGCTACCAAAATCGACTCTTTCTAAGGAATTTTGATGGACTGAAATGGCTTTTGCAACATCTTCTGCTGTTTGATTAATTCTTAAACAACCAAAGGTAACACCACCAAAATTACCAGTCGCGTTATCCACAATTTTAATTGTTAAATTATGTTCACTACCACGGTAGTTTTCTGGCACTTCAATAACACGCAAAGCCATATTCAAGGCTAACTTTGGATCATTAAAATAATTATTGTATACTTTGCTGATTTCTGTATCGCCTTCGCATAAAGCGACATAGTTTGTGTTTTTTGACGCGTCACCACCTAAAGTAAAGGTAATATACTGATTATCAACAGTAAAACTACGAGATGTAATAGTGCCTGTCCAGCTTTCATTGTCAAATCCGTTATAAAATTTGTCTAAAGCGTTAAAGCTTCTTTTTTGCTCACTCCAATAGACTTCATTTCTTGGCTTAATCCAAGTAGATAAATCAGTGCCATCAGAAGCAGTAAAATTTGAGGTATTAAATGGAATATAATTCTCACTTAAGCTTGTTACTTCTCTAGTTTGCGTCTTTTCTTCTTCAGCGTATGTGTTTTTGGTTTCATTTTCATTTAATAAAGAAATAGAAACACCAACACCAAGCATCGAAGTCAATAACATTGCGATAATTTTTTTCATTTTTTGTCTTCTCCTTTCTTTTAAATTTCGTTTATTGCATCTAACCAAGGCAACTCAATTGTTTCACCTTGTTGAACAACCTGGTCTGATAAGGCTGATGCCGTAATTGATGAAGCATAATAAGTTTTGATTGCATCAAAGAAGGCTACGCCCCAGTCGAGAGTAGTTATTTCATCGACTAATTCAATGTATAAGTTTTCATTTAAATAATTTGATAAGTCTGCTACATATGACTGCATTGTTGCTAACATACAGCCATTTTTTACATATGGGAAGTTTTGAACTGAGAAAGCTTTGTTTGTGTATTTAGCAATTGTTGTTCCATCGGCTTTTTTCACAATCACAGCAGCAGTTCTGCCACCTAATCTAAACGAAATTTGACCACTACCACTTAATGTGAACATTTCAGATTGAATAGTAAAGCCTTCGCTTTCAGAATTAACATTCCAGCCATTAAGGAAGTAAGTTCCTTCTTTATTAAATGGAATTGCTTCATCCCAGAAAGTTGTTGCATCGCTAATTGCGTTATTACTATTAAACGTACCAGCGGTGACTGTCCAACCAGTTGTGTCACCAGTTTCAAAATCTCCGTTTGTAATTTGTTTGTTATAAATAACGCTAGAAGAAATTGTAATTAAAATATTACTAGTAGATGTATTATCATAGGCATCTTTTACAGTAAAAGTAAGTATGTATTCACCTTCATTAGATAAATCTAATTTAGTGTAATCATCAGTTTCTACTTCGTGATTATTATAACTTAATTTTGTAAATGCAAATTTTAAATCATTTTTGCCAGTATAATCATCTTTAACCACGACTTCAGTAAAAAGATTTTGTGCATTATAACTATTACTTGGAGAGAATGTTTTAATCAAAGCATAGCCATTATTTACAGTAATTATTGGTGCGTTGCCACTCAATGGGAATGACATTAAATTGTTATAAACATCAATGTATGTTGCTTTCGCAGCATCATCATCTAAATTGTTAGCCCATTCTTTTAAAGACGAGATGCTATTAATGAGATAACTTTGACTTAAATTAATTTTAAAATCATCAACAATAATAGAGCCAAATGGACCACTAGAAGCTGTATCCACAACGGTAAAATATAAGGTTTTATTAATATATTCAGTTAAATCAACATAGTAAGTTACAAGAGATTCCGCTAAAGCAGGATCAGAGAAATAGTTATTCTTTATTTTTAGCAATTCTTTATCTGTTTCTGCATCATTAATAGCAACGTAGCTTGTGCCATTAGCTGCGCCACCAATCTTAAATGTTGCATAAGAATAGCCTTCGCCTTTATCAACAACAGTGAATTTTTCACTTCTTAATTTGCCAACAGTGCTTTCTTCATTTAAGAATCCATCAAGGAAATAACTACCTTCCGCATGATATTTTCTATTGCCCCAGTATAACTCATTACTGCTTCTAATTGGAGAATTGTTAAAAGCTGTACCAGAAATTACTTTCCAATAAGACAAATCACCACTTTCAAACCCGCCATTGCGTAATTCAGTCACTGGAGGGTCATTATCAATTATGTCTTCATGGTATTTTTCTAATTGATCTAAACGGGCTACTTTTGCGTTATTGACTTCTTCTCCGTTTCTTAAGACTTTGACATCATCTAAATTAACAAAAGAATAATCTAAATAGTCACTGCTTGTATCGTTGTCAGTAACTTTAATATAAATGTTATCATCTAAATACTCTCTTAAATCTACGATTTGTACAATTAATTGAGAAGTAATTGTCGAATTATTAAAATCAAAATTACTTAATTTATTAATTTTCTCTGTACCTTCATTTAAGTAGAAATCTAAAGGAGTGTCTTCCCCTTCTTTAAAAAATTCAATATAGCATTTATCGGCGTTTTTCATTGCACCGATTCTTAAAGAAATATAACCCATTCCTTTTAATGAAAAAATGTCACTAGTTAATGTACCAGTAAAGGATGGTAAGGAATAAGTTCCCCCAGCGTAACAATGCTCACTGACTTTTTCTGTTTCTTTTCCATCAACAAATGTTGTTAAAGTAGAAACATCTTCTTCACAAAATGCTCCTAATCCACCAATTGTCCAATGCGTTAATGCTTCTTCAAAACCGCCATTGAGAATTTCTTCTCCATATGACTTAGTGTTGTTATTAGAAGTATTACAACCCACTAATAAGCAAGAGACAAGAACTAATAAAAGCGTCTTATTTTTCATTCTTCATTCCTCCTCAAAAAACATCTATGGTAGTTTAATAAACTACCTTCACCTTCAAAGCAATTAACTTTGAAGCAATTACCATTATTTTTGTAATTCATCACAGAAGCCGAATATTTGCCATAATTAATTAAAATTTCAATACAAGAATTATCAATTAAAATATCAAAATGAATTGAGGACTTTCTCCCAGTATATTTAATTCGGCGAATAATGGATTTAGAACCATCGTTATTAATAATATCTTCATCCATATTGCTTCTATTGATTTCAATAATTTTATGTGCCTTATCAATGCTAATAATAAGACTATCATTTAAAGTAATTTCGGCTTTTTCACCTTGATTAGTCAACAAATCAAAGGAATATCTTACTAAATTATTTCTTATATCATCTTCTTGATAGATGCGATTAACTTTAATCTCATCTTTCACATATTCATCAGAGCAATATTTACTAAGTCCATTAAGGAAAGATTGATATAACTTACCATTTTTGATTTTTACCTGACGGACGGAAGAAATTTGACCAACATAGTTTTCTTTAATGCTTGGGTAGTTTCTATCCCACATAGACTGCCAAGCCACTAAGTAAGTTTTGTTTTTTCTAGTTAGTGTTTGTGTTGCATAAAAATCAAATCCTTGATCCACTAGTCTTGGTTGACCCATTGGTGTAAAAACACCCTTCGTAAAATCAAGATCACCAATGACATAGTAACAACCGTGAATATTCTTTAACTGATTTTTTCTTGTCTTATCAAATTGAGGACAATAAATCAAAACACATTTATCTTTATAAAAGAACAAGTCAGGACATTCAATCATCCCACCTTTTCTATTGGCATAACGATAAACTGAATTAACAAATTCATAGTGTAATAAATCTTGAGATTTAAATAATAAAATATGGGACGAATTATCTTGATGCTTTGCCCCTACTAAAACATAATAAACACCATCATGAAGAACAACTTTAGGATCTCTAAAATCACTAATTTTGTACTCGCTTGGTAAATCTTTTTCACTAATTACTGGATTGTGTTCATATTTTGTAAACTTTTTTCCATCCTTAGAAATAGCCAAACATTGTTGTTGTTTACCATTAGAAACACCGGTGTAAAGCACATATAAAATATTATCTTTCACAATACTTGAGCCAGAGAAACAGCCGAATTCTAAATCGTAATCTTCACTACCTTTTAAAGCAATACCATTATCCTTCCAAGAAATTAAATCTTTACTAGTAAAATGTGCCCATTCCATTGGCCCCCATTTTAAAGCATGAGGATAGCATTGAGCAAAAAGATGGTATTTACCTTTAAAATAAACAAAACCATTTGGATCATTAATCCAACCATTTAATTTATAAATATGATAATTTGGTTTGTACGCCATATTAATTAACCTCAATTGTTCTTTCTTCTAAACTTAAAAGTTTAGCAGTTCCAGTAGAATAGAAGCTATAATTTACTGAATCACTACTTGGATAAACTAAACCACTCATTGTGTAATAGCCATCATTAATGAAGACTTCTACACTACTAACATCAATAAATATTTCTAATGTAATTTTTCCATTAATTGGGGACACTCTCGCGTATCTCACATTCTTTTCTCCATCATCATCAAAAGAATCAATGTTAATGCCAGAATTAGAACGGTCAAAAACTACCATTTTTTGTGTGTCATCATAGTAAATTAAAGTTTCTTCTTCACTTCCTTTAAGGAGCTTAAAACCAGCTTTTTCGCCCGCTAAAGAAGAAACATCAATTTCCGCTTTAAAAGATAAGCAATTTCCTGAAAAGTCTAATTGTTTTTCTTCATTATTGATAGAAATATTATTAATATTAATAATATCTTTATAGTATTTTGAAATTGTTTCAATCGGTGATTGATACAAATGATTATCTTTAATTGTTAAACTTCTTGGTAAAGTTACTTCTCCCACCCAACCATCAATTGCTGTTGGATATTTTCTTGACCATAAATTCATCCACGCTAATAAAAAAGGTGTATTATTGTACTTTCCTACTTGCGTCGCATAAAAATCAAATCCTTTGTCAAATTCTTCCATATAATCGACACTTGTTGAGTTAGTAAATGTGCCATTAGAAAAGTCTAAAGAGCCTAATTGATAAGTCACTGAATGTATATTCTGATATCCGGCTTTATCGTTATCACGAATTGATTGTGGAGAAGAAAGCAAAACATCTACATCATCAACATCAATATAATTTGGGCATTCAAACATGCCTGTGTTAGTTAAAGTTGAAGAATACACTGTACCAACTTTAGACCAATTTAATAAATCTTTAGATTTATAAAGAATAATTTGGCCGCCCATTCCTTCTAATTTACCGCCTATTAAAGCATAATAAGTGTCATCTTTAACAAAAACAAACGGGTCTCTAAAATCCGTAATTCTCGAATCACTTCTCATAGAAGAAGGAATAACTGGATTAAGACTACGCTTAGCAAAATTAATACCACCGTCTAATGATGTTGCTAAAGCTTGTGTTTGATAATTATTTTTATCAACCGCAGTATATAAAAGATTTAAATTACCATCTTTGACAGCCGCTCCACCAGAAAAACAACCGTTTATGTCATAGTTTTGATCTGGCGCTAAAGCAATTGGTTCATCCACCCATTTAATTAAATCTGTACTTGTGGCGTGTCCCCAATGCATTGTATCCCAGTTTGCAGAATATGGATTATATTGATAAAAAAGATGATATTTACCATTGTAATAGATTAAACCGTTTGGATCGTTCATCCATCCAATTGTTGGCATTAAATGATATTTATGGCGATATCTTTGATTGACACTATCTTTATTTTTTGAAACATAATTTCTTGCGTCCATCAATAATGAACCAGTATCTTCTTTTCCGTTATAATCAAAGATTATATCATCTAATAAAATATGATTGAAACCGTCAGTGCCATTATCTAAATCGTTAACAACTAAATAAAGTTTTTTATACAAATAATCACTTAAATCAATTACTTGACGATATAAGCGGTTATTTGGATTTTCTTGATTAAATAATTTATTACTATAGCGCGCTATTTCTTTATTAGTGGAAGCATCATAGACACTAATGTAGACTAAATCTTTATTTTTACCACCACCAAGTAAGAAAGAAATTTTACCGGTTTTTGTTACTTTAAACGTGCTGCTTTTGATACTGCCAGTCTTTCCTTCACCACCCGTGGAACTATTAAAATAGAAATCTCCAACAATGTGGCGTTTATCTTTATCGGAAGTAGCTACCGAGACATTAGTACTATCTAAATCGCCAGAAAGAATTTCCCAACCAGTTAAATCACCATACTCAAAAGAAGGATTAACAATGTTAATGGTTTTATTTTGGGAGCAACCCCCTAAAAGGAGAAGCTCACCACAAACAAGCATTAAATTAATGAACTTTTTCATCATTTTCCCTCATAAATGGATTTTAAAGTATTAAAATTTAAGTATTTAATAGAAGCGTTCCCAGATAGCGAGAATTCTAAACCATTGCTATCCAAATCCAAAGGATAGCTTCTAGCAGAAATTGTTTTTTCATTATTAAATAAGACTTCAATTTGGCTGCGGTCAACATATAAAGTAATCAGTAATTCTGAACTATTATTTTGCAAAACATATTGGTAATCGCCACCCGTTGTTGGAGCGTTATTTTTATTAGTTTGTGTATTAACACCAACTGTGTTACTACTGTTATCATAATAAATTGAAGTATATTCTTCTTTATCATTAGATAAACGACATTTAATAGAGAATGAACCGTCATTTAAATAAATTAAAGTTTTTAACATATACATGTCAGCATGCCAAACAGGGGACTCGCTACTGCTGAATAATTTTTCAATGTCTTCATTTGTCGGATTATTTATAGAATTTGAATAATCATAAAGAGAAGATGTATCAATAAAATCGATAGCTAAATCGCTATAATTGGAATCATAGTAAACTTTTCTAACTAGACCTAAATTATGTGACCAACCAGAATTGGCTAAGTCAACGCTTTCTCTTTTGCTTTGCATAATGGAGAAAATGTAGGTGTTACCACTGACTGGATCAACAAAACCACTAGGACCAGTAAATACATTTGCCCCATAGTCCATTCTTTTTGGGTCAGTATGGTCACTAATAAAACGATAAGTTTCCTTATTAAATGTTCCAATCCAATAATATACGTTATTATCTGCAGTTGTAGCAGGAGCTGGAGAAATCATAAAAACCCATTTACCAGAATCATTGCCATATTGGTCTTTTAAAGGTAGCAAAACAGGAAGTTCCCAAACATTTCCAAATTTAGAATCGGAATTATTATAATCAAATAGATGTCCCTTATATTCCCAATGATGAAAATAATCTTTCTTTGATGCATTTGTAGTATAAATTAATGCAGTGCCACGATTGTTGTTTTCGTTTCCACTGCCAATGATTAAATAATAATTGTCTCCATCTTTGAGAACAGTCATATCTCTAAATTCATTGCTACGGCCCTGACCAGATTTTTGCTCAATGGCTAATTTATTATCAACTTCCCATTCAATTAGATATGGATCATCAATATCTTTTGGATAGGCAATGCCTACATTCTGATTAGAAATCATTCCTTCGTGCGCATAGTTACCAGCTGTAAAGAATAAGGTAGGTACGCCGTTTGCATCATAAGTAGAACCACCAGACCAAACACCATCTGGTGCAACTGAGCCTTCTTTAAATACTACAACTTCTTTTTGAGGTGTCCAATTCACCATGTCCAAGCTTGTTAGATGGCCCCAAGTAATTCCTTTCGCATCATTAAAATATGGTCCATTAGAATTACACTGATAGAAAATATGATAAACACCTTTATAATAAATTGGCGCGTGTGGTTCGTTCATCCAGTGCTCATATGGTCCAGCGTGGTATTGAGGCTTATAAGCATCGTTAGTTAACGAATTTTGTAAATACACATCTTCAAAGTTAACGCTAGGAATATTACCTTCGTTGTCTAAGCAAGATCGATAATATTGTTGATAAGTTTTATAGGTTAAAGCTTTGGAGTAAACTCTTAATTCATCAATTAGTCCAGAAGTCACTCCTAATGAGCAATCTCCGGAAGATGAAGTTGTAGAATTTTTACCTACTAAAAGAGGTAAATCACAGGCTTCAATACTACTTCCTTTTATAATGTCTATACGATTAACGATTAAGCCATTAATAAACATAGACATTTCTCCGTTTACACCATCAAATTTAACAAAAATGTTATTCCATTGATATTGATTCAACGATTCATGATTATTATCTAATTGGTACCAGCCATTATTTGTACCGACACCAAAATAGACCTTTCCTTCTCTTTTATAGCCTAAGGAAACACCCATAGAAAAACTATCATCTTTGAAATATTGAGAAATAATTCCTTGTACCGTATTAATGTCATCATCATTTTGATCGGTGTAGTTATAACTACGAGGGGCTAGCCAAACAGAGATAGAAAGTTCTTGTCCATGAAAAGCATATTCATCACTCGAAAATGAAGCATAAGTAGAATAACCATCTAATAAAAGAGCTTCATCTTTAATTCCTGATTTATAATTAATTGAATTACTTTTTAATAAAGTTAAAGAATTATCAAAATGATTAGAAATTTTAGCTTTGCTAACTTTATGTTTTTTATCCACTAAATAGCCATTATCTTGCTTATCACATTTAAAATACAAAGAAAGATTTTGATCATAAACATTGCTCTTATTAAAAGAACAAGAAGATAAGAAAGTAATGAATGTTAAAAATAAAGAAGCAAGCTTTTTCATACTATTTTAATCCAGTAAAGGAAACTCCTTCGACAATATATTTTTGAGCAAAGATGTAGACTAAAGCGATTGGTATAGTAGACAAGGTTAAAGAAGCCATTACAACACCGATATCTTTAGGATTTGTATTGTTAATTAACTGTAAAAAAACCTGCAAAGGTTGATAAGATGGGTTTGGAAACATTAATTGAGCGAAGATATATTCATTCCATTGTCCCATAAAAGTAAAAATAGCAACTGTCGCAAATACAGGTTTAGATAATGGAAGAATCATCTTGAAATAAACGCCTAATCTTGAACAGCCATCCATACGTGCAGCTTCTTCTATTTCTTTAGGAATTCCTAAGAAATATTGTCTAAACATATATGTATAAAATAATGAGGCTAAACCTGGTAATAAATAACCGATGATATTCATTGGTTCTTTTAATAAACCCATATAGTAAAGAATTAAATATGTAGGCACAACACTCGTTTCAATAGGTACAATCATTAAAATTAAAATGAATGTGGTCATTGCTTTATTCCCAGGGAATTTAATCCTCGCTAAAGCATAGCCTGCTAATGAGTTAATTAATAAAACACCAACAATAGTTACAGAACAATATAAAATAGAATTTAAAACTGAACGACCAAAGTTATCAAAACTATTAAATAGTTTATTATAAGAAACAAACCATTTGCTTACATCTAATGTAGATGGGAAGAATGTCCAAATGGAATTCATTTGTAGATAAACAGTGTCATTATCTTTTAATGAGTTAGCTACCATCCACACGACTGGAAATAGAAAAATAAAACACAATAAAGCACAGCCAAGAATGATTAATATTTTTTTGATTATTTTCCAGGAGGAAATATTAATTTTGCGTTGATTTATCTTGTCAACATGATTCACAAATTCAGTTTTCATATTATGCCTCGTTATCTCCTCCTAATATTTTTCTTAGTGTTAAAGAAACACTAGCGATAATAATTGTGTAGAATAACGCGATTGCGGAAGAATATCCAACATCATGATATTCAATACCAGTTTTATAAATTAAGTAAGACATTGTTAATGTAGAATCAAGAGGTCCGCCACCAGTCATAATCATTGGTTGGACGCAGACTCTAAAAGCACCAATTAACATAGTGATAAAAACAAATACTAAAGTTGGTTTTAAACTTGGTAATGTAATATGAATAAACTTTTGCCATGCATTTGCCCGATCAATAGAGGCCGCCTCGTATAAATCCTTAGGAATATTTTTTAATCCAGAAAGGAAAATTAACATTTGATATCCTGCGCCTTGCCAAGCAGAAATAAAGATAATACATCCCATTGCTTGTTTTGGAGAATCTAAAAATTCCATTGGGGATGCGCCTAAAGCTAATAAGAAAGTGTTTATCAAACCATTTTCTTTATTCAATAAATTCATCCATAACATAGATGTAACCGCTAAAGAAAGCATCACAGGAACAAAAAATGCCCATCTTAGGAATGTATTAAAATGTTTAACTTTATTCAATAATAAAGCTAAGCCTAAAGATGTTCCAAATTGAAGAGGCATAACGCCTAATACGAAAATCATCGTATTCTTTAAAGCAACAAGGATTTCTCCATTCTTATTAAATAAATCCTTAAATAATATTTGAAAATTATCAAACCAAACCCAATTAATTTGATCTAATCTTCCCATGTTTGCGTCAGTAAAGGCCAAAACAAGAGAAATGACAATTGGAATTAGAACAAAGATGAAAGATAAAATAAAGCAAGGGGCTAAAAAGGAAAAACCTGTTAATGTTTCATTAACAGTGTATTCATTTTTACCAATTTTAAAATGGTTTTTCCTTCTAATATGTGTAATATTAGCAACTTGCATAATTAGCTTCTCGCTTGATCAACTTTGTCCATTTCTACTTTAATGTAATTTTTAAGATTGTAGTTAGAAACAGTATTCATGTTTTTCATATAATCAATTACTTTTGCATAAGCATCTTTTAAACGTGCATACTTAACCATCTTTGGACGAGTGTAAGTATTTGCTTGCAAATAGTTTGCTAAATCCTTTTCAGCGCCGGATTTGAATTCATCCATCTCAGAAAGTAAGGATTTATGCGTTGGATATGTACCAATTGCATCATACATCATCTTGCTTGATGTGGCGTTTGTGAAATATTTAACAACTTCCGCTGCCGCTTGTACATTTTTGCAATCTTTAGTAATGCCAAAGCCATAAGAGCCACATGGTGAAGCAAAGACAGAAGATTTCACACCATTTTCATCTTCGTATACAGGATATGGCATAATGCCATATTCATCTGCAATGGAACCACCATTCTTTTTAATTTTACGAGCGTCCCATGGTCCATGAATTTGGAAAGGAATTTGTTCTAATCTAAATGCTTCAGAGTTTGAACCACTATAAACCCATGATTCTGTGCCACTTAAGCCTTCATTAGTAAAAAACATTTCTAATTGTGCAATGCCTTTAACAGCGTTGTCACTTGTTAAAGCTGCACTAACATTGTTTTCAGTTCCAAATGAACCGCCTGCGGAATAAACTAAAGAGGAATATAAATACATCTCGCCATCAGTGCCAAAGCTTTGATTTAAGGCGATTTGATATGATTTGCCAGCATTCTTTAATTTCACCATCGCTTCTTTGACATCTTTGAAACTCCAAGGATTTTCTAAAGTGCCGAAATCTGCATCCGTGTAACCAACACTTTTAAGCATCGCTTTATTGTAATAAAGACCACCAGGAGCTTCCATACCTGAAAGGGTATATAATTTGCCATTAATGGTGCCTTGTTCAATCACGCTATCAACATAAGAATTTCTTTCGTCATCAGTAACATAACTACCAAAATCCTTTAACAAACCGTTGTTTACTTTAGCAGCTACTTCCGAAGAGTCGACTGCGATAATATCTGGTAATCCACCAGTAATAATAGAAGCATTTATCTTATCTTCCAAAGATGAACCAACAAAGGTTGTATTTACTTTTAATTTAGTCCCATCACTTAAAACAATATTAGCATTATTGAAGTTAGTTTGAGTTTGCTTATAAACCTTACCTTCGTCTTCGGTTTCATTTTTATGAACCCAAATAGTCACAATCTTTGTGCCATCAGAACTACCTCCACTAGTAGTACCACAGCCAATCAATAAACTAGCACTCATAAAAAGAAATGTGCTTAAAGAAATAATTTTATTTTTAAACATAGTTTTCTCCATAAGGGAACGTTCCCACAAAACTAAAATATCACTACATATAGATTTTTGCAATAATAAAATTTACACCTTTTATTTTAGAAGTGATTAAATATGTATATTTAAGATAAAATTACTAAATTTCGCCATTTTTAAGTGATTGATTCAATTTCACATTATTTAATTATTTTTTAAATTGCTTATTAGTGAACAAGGCATACAAAATTGATATAATAATGAAAAAATAAGCAATTATGAAATTACTAATAGATAATAAAAGAAACATCATGTTAGATGCTTTAAAAGGATTAGCTATGTTTTTAGTAATTTTAATCCACGTCTTACAACGCACTATTCCACATTTTGTTTCAGAAGATAATTGGGGTGTGCAAATTATTTATCTTCTTTGTGTACCAATCTTTTTTTATCTATCCGGCATTAGTTATTCATATAAAAAAGAATTGTCCATAATTGAATTTATC
>CAVEYA010000008.1:0-1911 GCA_963619935.1 bacterium
GCATAATGCTATACCGCCAAAACAATATAAACCTTTTGCTGCTGATATCTTTTTCTTATTTTCCATACGTAGATATTATAATATCTCCACAAAATAATAGTCTAATTATTTATAATAAAAAGCACCTAAAAGTGCTTTATTCTAAAACATTAATAATTGGAATTATGTAAGGTTGTCTGCCGTTTTCACGTCTAATAAATTTTTTAACTCTTTCCTCAATATTTGTTTTCACTTGTTCAATATTGAAATATGGAAGAGTAAAAGAAGTATTAATTTCTTCGATAAAGATATTGGAAATAGATTTTAATAACGGTTCAGATTCTTTAACAAAGACGAAACCACGCATTTGACAATCAGGACCTGCTAAAATCTTTTTTTCATTTAAAGACACACTCGCAGCAATAACTACTACTCCATCTTCACTCATCAGTACACGTTCTTGAACATTATCGCTTTCAACTAAACTAAGTCCCAAGCCATCCGCTATTAATGGAACAACATTTATTTCGCTTTTTTCTTGTGAAATTAAAGTCGGTTTGCCTTCTTCATTAAAAGACAGCACCATTCCATTATCCATCACAAAGATATTGAAATAATTTAATCCAATACCCATTGATAAAGCTATTTTAGCGTTCCCCATTAAGGCAGTAAAATTGCCACGAATTGGGAAATAATATTTTGGTTTAAGTAAATAAAGCAGGAATTTAACATCATCTTCTCTTGCGTGCATTGAACAACAATCTTTGCTTTTCAACCACTGCACATCACATCCTGAACGATAAATTTTGTCCATAGCACGTGTACAGGCTGTTTCAGAGGTAATACCAGGCACAGAAGCATTAATAAAAATATCATTCTTTCCTAATATGATGCGTTTATCATCATTTTGGTTAATACCTAAATCGCCAATTAATTCATACATCTTTTCATTGTGTCCAACAATTAAAACCACTAGGTCTTGTTCTCTTACACGAGAGAAATCTTCATTTGCAAGTACATCAATTCCTTTAAGGAAATCTGGTACAACATTAGAAAGTTCGCCTAGTATTTGACGAGTGTATTCGTTAAAAGGGAATAATTTCTTTTTATATTGTCGGCACAAATCCATAATTTCATTCAAACGATAAACGTTTTGCCAGAAAGAACAGATAAAAATACGTTTATTTTCATCTCTAAAATTAGGCTCAATTAATTTTTTTATACGATGCTTTGGTGAACAATAACCTGACTTTGTCGCAGTTTTACTTTCACTCATTAATAAAAAGACAGGGTGATCAAGAATTGCACTTAGTGCCTTAAAATCAAAATGATAGCCACTTTTACAATCAAAATCGATAATGTAATCACCAGAATAAACAATCCAACCTTTGTCCGTTAAAAAAGCCATTCCGGAGCTCCCTGATACATTATGACAGGTTTGGAAAAATCTTACTTCGTGACCAGAGACCATAAATGTACTGGAAGGTTCCACGATTACATATTTGAAATTTGTTTTCATATGATAAATGTGGGCTTGACCTTCAATGCAAGCTTGAGTTTCACGTGAACAATAAACAGGAGCAGGTGCATATTTATAGATAAACTTTAAACCAGACATAGCTTCATCATGCCCGTGAGAAATAAAATAGCCCCTAATACGATTTCTGTTTTTTATTAAATAATCAGGATTAGGTAATAATAAATCAACACCAGGAATTGTTTTATCTGGCAAAGAAATTCCACATTCGATAATAAAAATATCGTCATTTATTTCTAAGAAATAACAATCTCTTCCGTTCTCGTCTAAACCACCAAGGGCTCCAATTTTAATTAAATCAGCCATAAAAAGTCTCCACTATATTACCTATGTAATTAAGTTGTTTTTAGTATATCTTTTTATTTTACAAATTAAAAGATTATTCGATGTTTTTT
>CAVEYA010000008.1:1921-2577 GCA_963619935.1 bacterium
GTCTTTTGTGACAATAATATCAACATTTAAACCTAAGATATCTTTTTGAACAATATCGCCAATATGACAAGGAGCATTAACTCCTAATTTATTAATCTCTTTCATAACAGCAAAAATCTGATCTTTTGGGACTGCACCACTAGTTTTTACCGACACTAATAAATCATCACGATTTTTTACTCTCACTGAGGAAGTAATAATACGCACTGGGTGAGTCATTTCACTAATCGCATATTCTTTACCACGAGGGCATGTGTTTCCAGTCACATTATTTTGGTCATCAACTTTTAAACGACAACCTCTTGGGCAGACAATACAAACAAATTCTTTCATCTTATCTATCCTCCAAGTATAAGGTCACATTATCACCTAATTCAGAAAGCTTATCTTTACTCAATTTAACCATTACCATTTCACTAGGAATTAACACTGGTTTAACTACTTTTGTAATAACTTTGTTATTACTTTCAATCACTAACCATTGATTTTGAATAGGCTTTCTAACTCTAAATTTAAATGTTATATCTTCACAATTTTCTTTATTAATTTCTTGCGGAACAACATAAGAAATTCCATTGCCTGGTAAGACATCAATCTTGCCATTTTCTTTTAATAAGCCTTTTAAATATAAAGCCGCCCCATGACCTGCTAAACGT
>CAVEYA010000008.1:2587-10565 GCA_963619935.1 bacterium
CTTCGTCAGTGACAAAATCGACGACATCATGAACATGTAGACAGTTACCACAAGTAAAAATACCATCAATCATCGTTTCCATATGCTCATTTACTTTCGCACCTTTTGTGGAACTAGTTGGACAATCTATATTATTTAATAAGGATATATAAGGAATTAATCCCACGGAAAGAATTAAAGTATCACATTCAATTTCCATTTCTGTTCCTGGAATAAATTGCATGTGGTCATCCACTGCGGATAACACCACTTTTTCTAGTCTATCTTTACCGATAACCTTGCTCACACTACGGCTTAAATATAAAGGAATATTATAATCATTTAAGCATTGAGCAATATTACGATTTAAACCATTACTATAAGGCATAATTTCACTAACACAAATGACTTTTGCCCCTTCTAAAGTTAATCGACGAGCCATGATTAAGCCAATATCACCACTGCCTAGAATGACAATCTTTTTACCAACTAAATAACCATGAATGTTTAAATATTTTTGAGCTGTTCCAGCGGTCATTATACCACTACAACGATCGCCTGGAATTTGAATTGCGCCAGCCCCTCTTTCATAACAACCAGTAGAAATCACTATTGCTTTGGCTTTAATAGTTTCAACACCATTAATAGCGTTACTAATTGTTACAACTTTATCTTTTGATAAAGAAGTGACCATTGTGTTTAATAAATAAGGAATTTTTAACTCTTCTACTTGCTTCACAAATCTCGCTAAATATTCTGGACCAGTTAATTCTTCTTTGAATTCTGTAAGTCCAAAGCCATTATGAATACATTGATTTAAAATGCCACCTAATTGGCCATCTTTTTCAACAATCAAAAGATTATCAACACCTTCTTTTTTAGCTTGTATAGCGGCGGCCATTCCAGCAGAACCACCACCAATAATGAGAAGATCAACTTCACGCATACTATTTGACCTCCTTGACCCTTTCAATAAGTATATGACTATTTTCACCATCATAGCTGACATCTAATGGTGAAATGCCATAATGTTTAGCTAATTCTAATACTAAACCAGGTTGGCAAAATCCGCCTTGGCATTTACCAAAACCTGCCCTAACACGTCTTTTTAAGCCTTTAATGCTAGTCGGAGGTACACTTCTACTTAAAGCATCTTTTACTTCTCCTAAAGATACTTTTTCGCAATAGCAAACCACCTTTCCATAGTCACTATCTTTTTTAATTAGTTTATTTTGTTCACTAAGAGAAAGATTTTTCATTTTTAAATATCTTTTAACTCTTGGATTATAGTTATCTTTCTTTTTTAAAGAAATCAATGGCTTAACTAATTCATCAACCACGTATTCCGCAATGGCGGGAGAAGAAGCTAAACCTGGCGATTCAATTCCAGCAACGTTGATGAAATGATTATCGCTTTTTGCGTATTCGATAATGAAATCATGACGAGTTGTTGTTGGACGTAATCCAGCAAACACACGAATAACTTGATTAAATGGAATATTAGGCACCATATCGGTGGCTTGTTTTCTTACATTACTCAAAGTTAATGGATCAGTTGTGTAATCATCATTTTTATCAACTTCTTCACTAGAAGGACCAACTAAATAGTTGCCAGAAGTTGTCATAGTCACTAAAATGCCCTTACCTTTTTCGCTTGGTAAAGGAAAAATCGTATGATTCACTAATCCGGTTTTATAATGGTCTAATACAAAGTATTCACCTTTGCGAGGAATCATTTTCCAATCAATTGGTTCAATCATATTAGCGATTTTATCGGCAAATGTTCCGGCAGCGTTAATGACTATCTTGCTAGAAAAAATATTTTTGCTCGTTTTAACAATAAATAAATCGTTTTCTTTAGAAATAGAAATTACTTCATTATTTAAAAAGAGAGATACACCATTATCTACAGCGTTTTCCACTGTGTGAACAGTTAAATTAAATGGATCAATAATTCCTGCTGTTGGAGCTAATAAAGCGCCCTTTACATTAGGATTAATATTAGGTTCTAATTTCTTAACTTCTTCAGCAGTTAATAATTGAACAGGAACGCCATTTTCTTGGCTCCTTTTAGCTAATTCCTCTAAAAGAGGAAGTTGCTCATCATATAAAGCAACAGTTAAAGAACCAACGCGTGAGAATGAAACATCAAGTTCATCGGCAATTTGGTCAAACATTTTGTTCCCTAAAACATTAAACTTAGCTTTTAATGTTCCTGGTTTTGGGTCGTACCCAGAATGGATAATCGCACTATTGGCATTTGTAGTGAGATTTCCAACATCATTTTCTTTATCGATTAAGGCTACTTTGATATCGTATTGCGAAAGCTTTCTTGCAATACTACTACCAGTAATTCCGGCACCGATAATTAATACATCAAATATTTCCATAGCTACCTCCTATAATAAAGGTGTAAATATTTTACAAAGTGAACAAATTGGTCGTTTAATACCACGAACTTTAAAATTCTTTGGTACTTTTGCGCTTTGTGAAATCATTTCTTCAAAATCCTTATGAATTTCTTTTAAACAAGGATTTTTATATAACAAAGCTCCACATTCAAAGTGATGCACTAAACTTCTGAAATCAAGATTAATTGTTCCAACGAAACCTAATTCGTTATCCGCTATGCATGTTTTCATATGATTAAAACCTGGAGTATAACGATAAATATTCACTCCCGCATCACTTAAATATTTAAAATAAGTTTCTGCCATCCAATAAACAACTTTTTTATCAGGCGTTCCAGGAACAATAAGATGTACCTTAACACCCCTTAATGCCGCATTTCTTAATGCATCTAACAATGAATAAGTTGGTATTAAATAAGGAGAAGATATAAATAATTCCTTTTTTGCGTAGTTAATAATATTAATGTAATTTTGTTCACCGATTAACGCATTATCAAAAGGTCCAGGACCATCACCGAAAGGCATTACATAGCCTTCATCTTTAAATGTTGGATATTTATATAATAAATATTTATTATAGTCTTCTACATCCGCTTCACATAAATTGTAGTTTTGTAAGAAAAGGGCTAATAAGTTATTAATTGCACTACCTTCAATTTTAATCATTGTGTCTTTCCAATATTTAAAAGGATGAGTAATATTAGCGTATTCATCTGCTAAGTTCATGCCACCAGTAAAGGCCATTTGATGATCAATAATAGCAATTTTACGATGGTCACGGTTATTATAAATGCCACTTAATAAAGGTGTAAATTTATGGAATTTGAAGCATTTAATGCCATATTTTTTTAATTTTTTTGGGGTGTTTGCTGGTAATATGCCTACACAACCCATATCATCATATATGATACGAATATCAACGCCTTCTTTAGCTTTTGCTTTTAAAATATCTAAAATTGCGGTCCATTCATGCCCCTTACCAATAATGAAAAATTCTAAAAAGATAAATTCTTTAGCCTGTTTTAAGCAATTGATAAATTCAGGGAAGAATTCTTCACCACTCTTATAATAAGTAACGCGATTACCACTATAAGGTTTTAAGCCAGTAGTAGATTTTAAATATTTAAAAGCACTATTTGCGTTGCCTAATTCCTTTTCAAATTGTTTTTCTTCTTTTTCATCACTAACAAAATGAGCTCGGCACGCTTTATTGCTTGCGTTCATAATTAAACGATCTTTCTTTCTTAATCCGTGGTTGCCAAACACTAAATAGATAAAACAACCAAATAACGGAAGGATGAGCATTAAGACAATCCAAGGTATTTTAAAATCTGGATTTTCAACTTTATTGATAATCTTAAAGAAAATAGTAAAAGCAATCACGTATTCAATAATTCTTACGCCTAAATAAACTAATTCATCCGCAATAGTCGCATTTTTATCTTCGGCAATTGCCTTTAAAAAAGCATCAGCAAAAGTAAAAACAGCGAAAATTAATAAAGCTTCTACTAATAATAGAAGAATAACGATAATAGTCCGAGAAAATAATTTTGTAAAAAAACGTTTCATATTTTGTAACGCGCACACAATATAATAACATAAAAGACTCTCAAATCGAGAGTCTTAATGTTTTTTTTAATTAGAATTCTAATTATTTTTTGAATTTTCTAGGACCTTTATGGAAATTATCTGGTCTAGCTTGATGTTCAATACGGTTTGGACGTTCTTCGTAATTCTCAGGTTTTTCCAAGAATTCACGGTGAGAAACTTTGACTTTGCCGTGATCATCAATTTCACAAACACGAACTTTAATCTTGTCACCGAGTTTAACAACGTCACTAGCTTTGTCAATGAATCCCCAGCCTAAGCGAGAGACATGGCATAAACCATCAACATTACCGAATAAGTGAACGAATGCGCCATAATCTTCCACACGGACAACTTCACCTTCGAAGTCTTCACCAACTTTAGCTTCACGAACAATATCAAGAATCATGTTCTTAGCTTTATTAATGGTGTCTCTATCCATATGGTAAATGGTGACTTGACCATCATCTTCAATATCGATTTTAACATTATCGCATTGAGCAATGATATCGTTAATGACTTTACCACCAGTGCCAATGACTTCTCTAATCTTATCAACATCAATTTTGAATGTATCCATCTTTGGAGCGTATTTGCCAACATCTGGACGAGGTGCAGAAATGGCTTTAGCCATTACTTCACGAATTTGTGCTCTAGCACCATGAGCTTGCATTAAAGCTTCATGTAAAACTTCCTTTGTGACACCTTTAATCTTGATATCCATTTGTAAAGCGGTAATACCTTTTTCAGTACCAGCCACTTTGAAGTCCATATCACCAAAGTGATCTTCTAAACCTTGGATATCAGTAAGAATTGTATATGGATGTTTACCATCTAATGGACCAGAACTAATTAAGCCCATTGCGATACCACTAACCATGGCTTTAATTGGTACACCAGCCGCCATTAAGGACATACAAGATGCACAAATACTAGCTTGAGAAGAAGAACCATTAGATTCCACAACTTCTGCCACTGTACGAATGGTGTATGGGAATTCTTCTTCACTTGGAATAACATAGCTTAAAGCTCTTTCACCTAAAGCACCATGGCCAATTTCACGGCGACCTGGAGAACCCATTCTGCCTACTTCACCAACAGAATATGGTGGGAAGTTATAATGATGCATCCAGTGACGAGTTTCTTCTGGAGTTAAGTTATCAATAATTTGTTCATCACTCTTAGCACCTAAAGTTGTAATAGAAATAACTTGGGTTTGTCCACGAGTGAACATTGCAGAACCATGAACACGTGGTAATAAGTCAACTTGTGCGTCTAATGGACGAATTTCATCAACTTTACGACCATCTGGTCTAATCTTTTCATCAGTGATTAAACGACGAACTTCTTTAGCCACTAAACCTTCTAAGGTTTCATTGACCATGTGCATCACTTTTTGATGTTCTTTTTCATTTTCATAACTACGTGCGTCGTAATCATCTAAAATTTCATTTTCAATATCATCAATCGCGTGTTGTCTTTCAAGCTTATCAAAGATAGAAATAGCTTTCTTTAATCTTTCTTCTGCTCTATCAGTCACATCTTTTTCAATGGCTGGATCACATTGATATAATTCAATTTCACGTTTAGCAACACCGATTTCTTTGATGATTTCTTCTTGCCAAATACATAATTTCTTAATTGCTTCATGACCAAACATTAAAGCATCTAACATATCATCTTCGCTTACTTGGTCAGCACCAGCTTCAACCATGTTAATGGCTTCTTTGGTACCTGCAACTGTTAAATTAATATCACTTTTTGCTTTTTCTTCCACGGTTGGGTTAATGATTAATTTACCATCAACACGACCAACTTGAACCCCAGCGATTGGGCCATCAAATGGAATGTCAGAAATGCCTAATGCTAAGGAAGAACCTAACATAGCGGTCATTTCAGGAGTACAATCTTGGTCAACAGACATTACTGTGTTAACGATTTGTACTTCGTTTCTGAAACCTTCAGAGAACATTGGTCGAATAGGACGATCAATAAGTCTGGCGGTTAATGTGGCATGTTCACCAGCACGGCCTTCTCTTCTTAAGAAGGAGCCTGGAATTTTGCCAATTGCATATTGTTTTTCTTCATAACCAACTGTTAATGGGAAGAAATCGCCTTCTTTAGGCTCATCGGAACAACATGCGGTGGAAAGAACAACTGTGTCATTAAGTCTAACGAGAACTGCGCCATCAGCTTGTTTAGCGATTTCGCCAGTTTCAACCACAAATTTCTTTCCTTCGAATTCTAATTCGAATACTCTTTTCATTTGTTTACCTCTTAAATTTTTTTCCGTTGTTATTATAGATTTGCATAAAACTTTTTTCAATAGTTTTATAAATAAAAAAACCGCACAAGGCGGTTTCTTAGTTTTCTTACTAGGATTATTTACGTAATCCGAGTTCAACAATGAGCTTTAAATATGCTTCACGATCAGTACGAATGAGATAGTCTAATAAACTTCTACGTTGACCAACAAGAATGGCTAAGCCACGTTTGCTTGCGGCATCGTTGTGGTTTGCTTTCATGTGAGCAGTTAAAGCTTTGATTTGTTCGGTTAATAATGCGACTTGGACTTGGACTGAACCAGTGTCTTTTTCGTTTTTACCAAACTTTTTGACAATTTCTGCTTTTCTTTCTTTGGATAAAGCCATGAGATTGTTCCTCCTTTTTTAAATTCTTAACTAACTCCCGGAAAATCGTTGAGGATTCGATATTCTGAGGGAAAGTCGCTGCATATATAATAATTGTAAAACAATTTTATTGCAAACTCTTTTTTGCAGTATTTTCATCCTTTTGTAATTGTGCTTTTAATTCATCCATATTAGAGAATTTAATTTCCGGACGAATGAATTTATAAAATTCAACTTTAATATCTTGTCCATATAAATCATCATTAAAATCTAAAAGATTTATTTCAATGATTGGCTTTTCTAATTCATGAATGCTTGGATGTGTTCCAACTGATATAATGCCTTTGTATTTTCGGTTATCAATTACACCATACCCGATATAAACACCAATTTGTGGAATAACTTGCTCGCTCAGCTCTATATTAGCGGTAGGAAAGCCAATTTTATGACCGTTATGTAATCCCTTTACTACTTTGCCACAAATAGAATAAGGACGAGTTAACAACTCGTTTGCTTTATTAATATCACCATTTTTAATAAGTGCAATTATATTTCTTGAAGAAACTTTAACATAATCAATTTCTAATAAAGGCATCACAGTGACATTAAAAAATTTCTTTAATAATTCTGGATTTCCTTCACCTAAATAACCAAATGAATAATCTTCTCCACAAATAAGTTTTTCCGGATTAATCTTTTTTAAAACACTTTGTATAAAATCTTCCTTGCTTACTTTTAAAGTGGCCGAATCTAGATGCAAAACATAAAATGTATCAACGCCTAAATCCGCTAAAATTTGTGCTTTTTGTTTTATTGTGGTTAAGCATTTATCTTCACTTTTTTTGCCAAGCACAAAAGCTGGTGAATGATCAAAAGAAAGCACAGCAACTTTATAACCTTCATTTAATGCTTTTTTAATTAAAGTTTGATGTCCTAAATGAACACCATCAAAATAGCCTAGGCATAGCGCTAAGTGTTCACTTGTTTCAATTTCATCTCCGTAATTAAATTTAATAATTTTCATTCGCTATAAATTCCTCTAGTACAAGTAAACCTGCCATCTACTTTATCATAAACCGCAATCGCTTTGTTATTAGCATCGACAATTAAAATTCTATTTTCGTTAGGAGCTATATTAACATCAAGATTCGCTCCATGAACTGCTTTATATTCATTTTTACCAGTTGCAACAATGTGTGGCAAATGTTTTAAACCATCGCTGATTGAAATCAAAGTTTCTTCATTTGTATCATCAATATTTATTGCGTCTTTCACATTAAAAAAGCCTACTTTTGTCCTTCTTAAAGAAACTAAATGGCCAATTGTGTTTAATTTTTTGGCTATATCTTCACCTAACACACGGATATAAGT
>CAVEYA010000008.1:10575-21869 GCA_963619935.1 bacterium
TATAAGTTCCTTTAGACACTAAAGTTTTAAACTTTAAAATATTATTTTTATAAGAAATAAATTCAATATTTTTAATTTCTATTTCGCGTGGTTTAATATCAGAATCTTTGATTTCAACCCCTCGATACATTAATTTATACGCTTTTACACCATGAATATGAACTGCACTATATTTAGGAGGTATTTGATCTTGCTTTCCTAAAAATGAATGAAGCACTTCTTTAATATCTTCTTCGCTTAAATCAGGCACTTCTTTAGTTTCTATAACTTCGCCATTTTTATCACCAGTTGATGTAGAAAAGCCAAGTTTTAACTCAGCGATATATTCTTTATCTAATCCTTCTAAAAAATGACTGGCTTTATTGCCTGTTCCAATTGAAACAATTAATAAGCCAGTGGCAAAAGGATCTAAAGTACCAGTATGTCCAACTTTACGGGTATGGAATTTATGAAAAATTTTAGTAACTACATCTCTAGAAGTCCAACCTTCTAATTTATCAATTAAGAAAAATCCATCCATACTTTAAAATTATCTATAAAGATAATATAATGTTTTCATTATGAAAGCAATTCGAACAATATTAGCCTGTATCCGTAAAGCAGACCAACAATACAATCTTATTAATCACGGAGATAAAATTGTTATAGGTTTATCAGGCGGAAAAGATAGTATAGTTTTAACCTATGCTTTAACTTTATATCAAAAATTTTCACACACTGATTTTAAGATTCAACCGGTTACATTAAATCTTGGTTTTCCAGGTTTTAATAGCAAGCCTTTAGAAGAATTTTGCTTATCTTTAGGCTTGCAATTATTAGTGGTTGATGCGACAGATGTTTATAAAATTTTACAAATACAACAAGATAAACAAGACACTAAACATTTGCCTTGCTCAATTTGTTCAAGAATGAAAAAAGCCGCAATTAATAAAGTGGCAAAAGAAATTGGATTTAATAAAGTGGCGTTTGCTCATCATGCAGATGATGCAGTAGAAACATTATTAATGAACGCCATATATGGTTCTAGAGTGGCCACTTTTGCTCCATACATGCATTTAGAAAAAGCTGATATGGATTTTATTCGTCCTTTAATTCTTTGTCACGAAAAAGAAATAAAACAATGTATCAAAGAAGAGAACCTTATTGTAGTTGATTCACATTGCCCTGCGGATAAAACCACTACTAGAGAAGATGTTAAAAACATTTTAAATGAAATTTATAAGAAATACCCAAATGCAAAAGATAATTTTGTTACAATGCTATCAAATTATGAGCATTTAGATTTATGGGGCAATAAAATTGCGTTGCAAGTAAATCAAGAGGGCTTATATCTTAAACCAGTCATAAGTAAGATGGATTCTTTAAAGATGTATGATATTCGTTATCGCGTTTTTGTGGAAGAAGAAAAGATTCCATATCAAGACGAAATGATATTAAACGAAGATGAAAATTCGGAAAATTATCTTATTTACTTGAAAGATCAACTAATTGGTACAATTAGGTACACTGAAGAAGATAGAAACACAATTAAAATATGTCGTTTTGCCCTTGAAAAAGAATTTCGAAATAAAGGCATTGGAAGTCAAGTATTTAGATATTTTACTGAATATTTAAAAGGCAAATATAATCCATGCACTTTATATATTCATGGTCAATTACGGTTAAAGGATTACTACGCTAAATTTGGTTATATTCCAGTAGGTGATAAATTCCTAGAAGGAAATATTGAACATATCAAAATGATAAAGGAATGTAAATAAAAAGGTTGTTATTAACAACCTTATTTTTTTGCTTTATTTAAAAGTTCATTAATTCTTTCTTCTTTTTTATAGCCTTCATCAAGAACGAAACTAATTTCTGGTATACGGCGAGTATCCATCTTTTTTGCTAACGAGGAGCGAATAAATCCTTTGGAGTGATTAAGTACTTCTAATCCTTCGGTGATATCTTTTTCGTTAATAAAAGAAACATAGACTTTTGCGTAGCTAATGTCTTTAGAAACCCAAACATCTGGTATTGTGACAAAACCTAGATGAGGATTTTTTAGTTCAAACTGAATAATTTCCGCTAAATTTTTACGAATTAATGTTGCAATTCTTTCTTCTTTATTAGCCATATCTTATTCCTTTTGCTCCACCATTTCATAGCCTTCAATGATGTCTCCTTCTTTAATATCATTAAAGTTTTCAATTAAAATACCACATTCAAAGCCACTCTTGACCTCTTTAGCAGCGTCTTTTTCACGTTGTAAGGAAGCAATTTTGCCTTGGAAGACAATAATTCCATCACGAAGAATTCTAACAGCGGAACCGTTTTTAATTGAGCCTTCCACAACCATAGAACCTGCGATTGTGCCTAATTTAGAAACTTTAAATAACTTTCTCACTTCAGCTTGACCAGTTACTTTTTCCACCATTGTTGGTGCAAGCATGCCCTTCATTGCTGCTTGAATTTCTTCGATTAAAGCATAAATGATACGGTGTAATCTAATTTCTACTTTTTCTTCTTCCGCTTTTGCTCTTGTTTTACTATCTGGGCGTACATTAAAGCCATAAATAATTGCGTGTGAAGCACTGGCTAACAAGACATCGCTTTCAGTGATAGCGCCAGATGTTGCACGTACAATATTTATTTTTACTTCATCATTAGTTAATTTTTCTAATGAACTCTTAACAGCTTCAGCTGATCCAGTTGAATCAGCTTTAATAATAATATTAATATTTTGTACTTTGCCTTCATTTGCACGGTTGAATAAATCTTCCAAACTTGCAGCAGAGGATTTGCTCTTTTCCTTTGCTTCTTTCATCATTCTACGTCTTTCCGCAATTTCACGAGCTTCTGCTTCTGTTGGGAATGCCATAAAATGATCACCAGCTAAAGGAACTTCAGATAAGCCGATTACTGCAACAGGTGTACTTGGAGTACAAACTTGTACGATCTTTTTAAATTCATTAGTCATACGACGAGCTTTACCATAGGAAGTACCGACAACTAAAAAGTCGCCTTCTCTAAGAGAACCGTTTTGCACCAAAAGAGTAGCTTTAGGCCCCTCGTTTTTATCGAGTTTTGCTTCTAAGACAGTACCCATCGCATAACGATCTGGGTTAGCTTTTAATTCACTCATTTCACTGACAGTTAAAATAGCTTCTAATAAACCGTCAATATTGCGTTTTTGTTTTGCAGATATTTCTACTGCAATAATATCTCCACCATAGTCTTCAACAACTATATCGTGAGCCATTAATTCATTTTTAACACGAGATGGGTCAGCACCAGGTTTATCAATTTTATTAATTGCAACAATAATAGGTACGTTAGCCGCTTTCGCGTGGTCAATAGCTTCAATCGTTTGTGGCATAACGCCATCATCAGCAGCTACAACTAAGACAACAATATCTGTGACACTAGCACCACGGGAACGCATAGCGGTGAAAGCTTCGTGCCCTGGAGTGTCAATAAAAGTAATTTTTTGGTTTTGAATTTCTTTTTGATAAGCGCCAATTTCCTGAGAAATGCCCCCCACTTCACCTTCTGCTACATTACTATTTCTAATTGCGTCAATTAAGGTAGTTTTACCATGGTCGACATGGCCCATAATAGTAACAACTGGAGGACGCGGTTTTAATTTTGCTGGATCATCTTTAATTTCGACTTCTTCAAAATTTTCTGCAGCAACAATTTTTTCTTTTTGGAAATCGTAGCCAAATTCTAAACAAATCGTACCAATTAATTCATCATCAAGAATGGTGTTAATAGTAATCATTTTTCCTTGGAGAAAAAGGAATTTAATGATATCACCAACGGGAACATTCAAAGATTTAGAAAGTTCCGAAACACTAATATTACCAGTGTAAATAAAGACTCCACCATTAACTTTAGTTTTTACTTTATCAGCATTTACTTTAGTGGAAACATTACTTTCACGTTGGAATCCTGGTTTTTTATTTTTATTGCCCATATCAACACCTTCTTTCTTTAGTTACTCTTAAGAGTAAAAATTAAATTATTTAAATTTTATAATGAAGATTTATTAACGATTGTCATCGTCATAATATTCATCGTAGTCATCATAATCGACATCATCATCGTCGATTTCTTCATCATTATTTTGGTCTTCTTCTTCCATTTCACGGAGTTCTTCTTCTGTATAAATGGACATGCGTGGACCACTTGTTTGAATTGGGGTAGAATTATCTTCTTCCTCTTCATCTTTCTTGTTTTTCTTATATGAACGACGAGTATCTTTAGCTTTGTTACGTGCATTTTCAGCATCTAAAGATTTTTCTAAATCTTCTAATGAAGTTGTAGTTTTAACAGCTTTATGTTCTTCCACTGTTTCTTCTTTAACTGGAGTAGAGATTGTTTTTTCTTCTTTAGCTTCAACAGCAGGCTTTTCTTCCTTAATTTCAGGTTTAGTAAATTCTTTAATTTCTTCTTTTTCGCTAGCTTCTATGAGAGCTTCATCAAGTTCTTCGTTATCTTCAGCCTTATCATAATTACGTTCAGTAGGTGCAACATATCCCTCTGGTAAACCAGGAAGCACACTAGCGTGACTAATATTAGTCTTAACTTCTGCTAAACGTTTATTCTTAAGTTCTAAGTCTTCAGCTTGTAATTCTTCATAAGAAGTGAAATCAACCTTCATTTCTAAAGCGTCAGTTTCGGAAATCACATCAATATCATAACCAGTTAACTTTTTCGCTAGTTTAACGTTGATACCGCCTCTACCAATCGCATTGATAAGGTTTTCTTCTTTAGTAATAGCAGTGACTTTATCGCCGCCTTCAAAATGCACACCAAGAATATGTGCAGGTTTTAAAGCTTCACAAATATAAAGTCCAGGAACTTCAGAATAGGTAACAATATCAATCTTTTCTTTAGATTGTCCATTGCCTAATTGGCCAACAATCTTTTGAATACGAGAACCATTTTGACCAATACATGCACCTGCAGGGTCAACATTTGGGTCTTTGCTACAAACAGCAACTTTACTTCTAAGTCCGGCAAAACGAACAACATTCTTAATTACAATTGTACCATCATAAATTTCATGAATTTCTTCACTAAATAAGCATTTTAGGAATTCTTCATTTGCACGAGTGACAGAAATTGGGGATTCTTGTGTATTATTGCCAACACCTGTGACATATAACTTAATTGAATCACCAATAGAGAATTTTTCATCTCCAATCATATTTTTACGATTTAAATAAACACTAATACGGCCAATATTGACGGTAACACCGGAATGATCAGCTTTTTCTACCTTACCAGTGATCATTGTGTTCATCTTGTCAGCGTAAGTTTGTCTTAATACTTCTTTTTCAGCTTCAGAGAACTTTTGCTTAGTGTTACTCTTAACATTCATTACGAAAGCTTTACGAAGCGCACTATTTTCTAAATCAACTGGAACGAAGAGTTCTTCTCCCACTTTAGTCGCTTTATTAATCTTCTTTGCGTCTTCTAAAGTAATTTCCAAATCACTATCAAAGTCTTCGTCTTTATCATCTTTCACGACAACTTTAAATTGACCTAAACTAATATCACCAGTAGTTAAGTCAATAGTTGCTTTGACATGTGGTTCATCACCACGTCCGATTTGTTTAAGCAAACTTTTTTCTAATGCTTCTTGTAAGGCATTAACAATAGATTCTTTGCTAATCCCTTTTTGAATTTCAAGTTCTTCAATCGCTTGAAGGACTGCTTTTCCGTCAATAGCCATAAATAATTTCTCCTTAAAATTTAATTGCTAAACGTATTTTTGATATATTTTCTTTATTTATATCAACAGTTTTATTTCTTGTTTTTACTTTGTAAGACAAGGTAATTTTGTTTTCGTCAAGGCCCACAAGTGTGCCTTCATAGATGTTTTCTCCTTCAATAGGATTAATCAAATGAACATGGATATAACGATTTAAGTATTTATCAAGTTCTTCAATTTTTAATGGTTTTTCCGCTCCTAATGAAGAGACATCTAATGTGTAATTTCCATTAATTGGATCTTTTTCATCCAAATAATCACTAATTTGATGTGATATTTCTACAATTGCATCCATATCAATTGGTTCTACTCGATCAACAACAAGAGAAAGAATATGTTCACCTTTTTCATTATGGTCAGTAAGATTTACCAGCTCATATCCTAGTTCATTAATTTTTTCTTTCAGTAATTCAAATAGTTCCATTTTATCTCCCTTAAAAACAAAGAGTGGCCATTACGGTCACTCTTGTTCAGAGTTGCACTCTTTCAAGTGCATTAAGAATATATCATTAATTGTTATTACAATCAAGATAAAGTTTTATCTTTAAATAGTTTCATAGTTTGCAGCAACAATTACACCATCTGAGCAGTGTATTTCTTTTGTTCCTGCTTTACTAATCCAGTTGGATCCTTTATTAATTTTCTTCCAATCCGCTTTGCTACCTGAATAATTAATTGAATCAACTTTAACGCAGTTATAGAAACAGTTCGCACCAAGTGATTTAACGGATGAAGGAATAAAAATCTTTTTTAATCTGACACAGTTCGCAAATGAAGAAACTCCTAATTTAGTAATGCCATCTGGAATATCAGCGATTTCAAGAGCTAATTCTCTTTCAAATTGGCGATCTGCAATGATAGTTGTATTCTTACCTAAATAGTTTTTAACTATTTTGCCTTCATAAATAATATCATCTGCATAAACTGTATTTCTTAAACCAGCAAGATAGAAAATGCCAATTAGAATTAATAATCCAAGGGTAACACCTACCGCTATATAATGTGGCCAAATTGCAGAGGTTAAGTTGCTATATTCCCAATTTGGAGTAGAAGCTTCACTTGCTTTTGCAATTTTATCATTTAATAAAAAACTTAATAAGAAAGAAGAAACGCCAAATAGCAATGTGTTGATAAAACAGCCCCAGCTAATCTTATAAACACGAATTGGTTTATTAAGTTTTCCTCTAAATAAGAAGACAAAACCAACAATAAAAGAAATAAAAGCAAATAAAACCATTAACAAATACAAACAACCACTAGCAATTACAAGAATTTGAATTATCTTTAGATAGTTAGTATCAGCTGTAGCGTTACTAATTTCATTAGCAGCCTTATAAAGATTAATAATGCCTTCACTATTCTTGCCAAAAATCGCAAGAATCAATTCATAGCCGTTTACTTTGACATTAAAACCACTAGCAAAAACACTTTCTGCTCCAGCATTTGGCAGAGCATCGATACTAATTTCCGCCCAATTAAAGGTAAGGAATAAAAATGGAACTAGAGTGAGGACAATTGCCAAAAAAGCAACAAGTATGCTAGGTACACTGTGCTTTTTAATTACTCTTTTTCCTTCAACATATTTAACAAATTTTTTCATAGTGCGTTCATTTTAATACGATTATCTAATTAAATAAATATTTATTTATGAATTTCTTCAATTTGTAATTTGTTAATTGCTAAATCAAAACCAGCTTTTGCGGATTCGTTAAGCCAGTATTTTGCTTTGTCTAAATCTTTTGGAGTATAAACGCCATTTTCATAATAGATAGCTAAATTGTACATGCTACGAGCGTCACCACTATTTGCCCCTTTAGAGTACCAATAAAAAGCTTTAGTCATATCTTTTTTAGTTCCTTCTCCTTTGGAGAACATGACACCTAAATGATAAAAGCATTCTTTTTCTTCTTCATTTGCCCCAGCATAAAAATAACTAAAGGCTTTGCTTAAGTCTTTGTCCATTCCATAGCCATAATAGGCGTACATTCCTAGACGGTGATAAATTCCTTTTTCACCACGTTCAAGACATTTTAATAAGCATTCAAGTGATTGATGATAATTTTGTTCAGCCCCAATTCCATGTTCATAGAAATAGGCTAATAGCAAAATAGCTTTTGTGTAATCAGCATCAGCGCTTTCCTTAACATAATTAAATGCTTGGTTATTTTGTTTATTACGATAATAGAATAAACCAATATTGTATTTTGCCTTAATGTCGCCATGCATAGCAGCACGTTCATAATAATCTTTTGCTTTTACTAAATTCTTTTCTACACCGATTCCTCGTTCATAATAAAAGCCCAATTTTCTTTCACCTTCTGGAGAAAAATATAAGGTACTTTTGTATAAATATTTAAAAGCTTTCTCTTCTTCTCCCACACTGCGGTATAAGTCAGCAAGTTTAATCATTGCTTTAACATCACTCTGATCCGCTTTCAAGAGCAATGCTTGGATTTCATCATTTGGCATTATAAAACTCCTCCAAAATTAACATATCATAATATTTATTTTTTGTAAGTAAAAAATCAAATATTTTTTAATTATTATTATATTGACACAAAAAAATAAAATCCTTAGACTTTTCGTTATGACTTGGAACATTATTCTACAAATTATATTGTTTGGGATTGCTCTTTCTATGGATGCATTCGCTGTAAGCGTTACCGATGGTTTAATTTATGTAGATATTAATAAGAAAAAATCTTTTTTTATTGCTGGCACTTTTGGAGTTATGCAAGCCTTAATGCCTTTAATCGGCTATTGGGTTATTGAAATCACTACTACTTTAATCGGTGATGCCGGGGGAGAACAGGTCGGTAAAGTTTTAAGCGAAATTGTAACTTGGGCGGCTTTTGGATTGCTTTTATTTATAGGTGGTAAAATGCTCATTGAAGCACTTTTATCAATTAAAAAACCTGTTGAAGAAAAGGAACCAAAGAAGTTTTCTTATAAAGAAGTTTTATTAATGGGTGTTGCTACTGCAATAGATGCATTAGCGACAGGTGTTGCTTTTAATAACCATGACGTAAACGGTAATTCATTATCAAATAATGGCACAATTTGGTTACATGTTACCATTATTATGTGCTGTACATTTATTATTTCTCTCGTTGGTGTTTTATTGGCAAATAAAATTCAAAAAGTATTCAAAGGCAAATACGAAATCACTGGAATAATCGGCGGTTCTATCTTAATCCTACTAGGGATTTGGATTGTATTAAGCCACTACTTCAATTTAGGCTTTTAAGAGATTTGGCTACCAAATCTTTTTTTATTAGATAATTTGATATTTTTTTAACGCCTTAGCCACTCCACCTTCAATGACAGAATCAGTAATATCTAAGGCATTATCTTTAACTTCTTGTTTTGCGTTTCCCATGGCGATGCCATATTTCACAGCTTTTAGCATTGGTATGTCGCCAAGTTCGTCACCTAACGCCATAGCATGAGAGGAAGAAAGATTATAATATTCTAAAACTTTAATAACGCCTTCACTTTTATAGATTGGGCGTTGATAAGTTATGTCCATTGCAATAGGACAAAAACGGTTCAAATAGAAATCAGGTCCTAGTTGTTCTTGTAGCTTTTTATCACTTCTTGTACGCGCAAAAAACATCAATGTGCATACATCGTCTGGAATTTCTTTAACAACAGGTGGAATTTCATCTTTAAACATATTCGCCAATTTCAACATACTTGGAGTAGGCTTATCCAGTAAATATCTATTCGTTAAACAATTAACCTCACATGTCGTTTTTCTCTTTTTCATCACTTTATATAAATGCTTCACAACTTCTTTTGGAAATGTATGAGCGAAAATAGTTTTATTTTCAACCACTATTGATGCTCCATTATTAGTAGCGTAACCATCGGGAGTTAAAACATCGAAAAGGCCAATTTGATACATCGTACTATATGGTCTAGCAGTCACAATCACGACTTTTACTCCATTACTTTGCGCTTCCTTTAAAGCATTAATAGATTCCATATTAAAACCTTGTTTTGAGGTATAAATAGTCCAATCAATATCAACAAAGATGATTTTTATATCACTTTTATTCATTAAATAAATCCATTAAAGATTTTATAACTGGATAATCTTGGTGATCTTCTGGTAAACTTCCACGATCAATTAAGTATCCATCAATATTTGCTTTTTTTGCCGACACCATATCATTGATACCATCTCCGATATAAGCTACCTTGTTAGTAATTAATCCTTTATTTTTAGCAAATTCTAATGCTTTATAAATTGGTTCCGGATCAGGTTTTTTCTTTTGGCATTCTTGATTACCAACATAAACTACAAATGCATCAATTGGTATATTTAAAAAGTTCAAAACTTGTTGCACATGTTTGATATTATTGCTAGTGACTATGCCACAAGGAATATGATGCTTATATGCATAATCAATAAATTTTAAAGTATCAAAATACGGTTCAGTGGCCTCAATCACTTCGGGATAATCTAAGGAAGCATTAATCATATTGACAAAGTCTCCCCATTTATTCGGGTCAGCTTGATATTGCTTATACCCATCCCCTAATTGAATACGGGAAAATTCCACTGTCTTAGATGGATCAAATTCAATTCCCACAGCTTTGTAAGAAACTTTAAAAACAATTTCTAATGCATGAATGGTTTCAAATAATGTTCCATCAAAATCAAATAAATATAAATCGTATTTCTTCATGGTTAGTATTCTATCAAAAATATAATTTTTTTACCTTAACTTTAATAGAATTTTAAAACCCAGCACAGGCTGGGTCTTATTTAATAAAGTTTTTTCACTAAATCAAAGGCATCATCATCTACATACACTGTCACATCAGGATGCTTTTGAAGGATACTAGCTGGGCAAGATTCATCGACAGGTCCACGAAGCATATCTCTAACAGCTTTTGCTTTATTTTTACCTGTGGCAATTAGAACAATTCTTTTTGCGTTCATAATACTCTTTAAACCCATTGTCATGGCTTTAGTAGGAACTTCACTGATGTCGTTAAATAAGCGTGAATTATCTTTAATTGTGCTGTCTGTTAAATCCGCGATATGAGTTAAGGATTCAAAACTGGTGCCAGGTTCATTAAAGGCAATATGCCCATCACTGCCTAAGCCAAGAATTTGTAAATCGATTCCGCCTTCTTGAGCAATTAAATTGTCGTATTCTTTAGCATAGCTAGCATAATCACCGACTCCTTTTAAAACATGGGTGTTATCTTTATTAATATCAATATGATTAAATAAGTTTTCATTCATAAAATAGCGATATGATTGATTGTGTGTTCCGTCTAAGCCGATATATTCATCAAGATTAAATGTTTTAACATCTTTAAAAGAAACACGTCCTTCTTTATTAGCTTTCACTAAATTTGCGTACACTAATAAAGGTGATGTGCCAGTAGCCAAGCCTAAAACGGAATTTGGTTTAGTGTTAATTTGCTTAATAAATTCTTCCGCAATTAAATTACTTATATATTCATTATTGCCTACAACAATTTTCATTTTTTTATACCTCTTTTTTATTATAAA
>CAVEYA010000009.1:0-3679 GCA_963619935.1 bacterium
GTGTATAATACTAAATAAGAGGATTAAGGCATGAATCTAGAAATTATTTTAGCAACAGGCAATCAACACAAATTAAAAGAAGTAAGAGAAATTTTATCACCACACGGAATTACGGTTTATGGTTTAAAAGATTTAAATATTGATATCGGTGAAGTAGAAGAAAATGGCAACAATTATTACGATAACGCATTAATCAAAGCAAAAGCGGTTCAACAATTCACAAATTTACCAATCATCGCGGATGACACTGGTCTTGAGATTGAGGCAATGGATAATAAACCTGGATTATACACAGCAAGATTTGCAAAAGAATGTGGGGGTCACGATAAAGCCTTTGATAAAATATTTAATATTTTAAAAGATAAAGGAAATCGAAAAGCTCGTTTTATTTGCGATATTGTTTTGTTAAATGTGGAAGATAAGCCACTACGTTTTGAAGGCATTGTAGAAGGAAAAATTGCAGACAAAGTTGAAGGCGATAGCGGTTTTGGCTATGATCCAATCTTTATTCCCGATGAAATAGGTGTATCATACGCAAAAATGCCACAAGAAGTAAAAAATAAGGTCTCGCATAGAGCAAAGGCCTTAATAAAATTAATTACTTATCTCAAAGTATCTGATTTAGCCCGCTAAAAGCGTGGCTTTTTTAATATTAATTTACTAGCAATAAATAAGCTTAAAAAACTAGCCCATCCAAGAGTAAGAATAGTCATTGAAACAATGCTTATAACAATAAAGAGCAATTTATGTGATGGAACAACAAAGGCAAGATGACCAATAATATTTAAAATTAAAGCAGTGAATATGATTAAACTAATTGGCAAAGAACAAAGAGATAAATGATATAAAGTCTTATTGCTTCTAAACATTTTGTCTTTGATTACTTTAAGTTTTCTTTCATCGCTTTCTAAACAAGATAAACGATATTTTTCTAAACCAGTATTAACTTTAGAAACACCATTACTCACTAATGGAGCTCCATGATTACCAATATTAATCAAATGGTGATCTACGCCATCAGCGGTAATTAATGTTTTACTTAACTCTTTTTCCATCTCCTTCATAGTAGATTCAACCCCTTCTGAAAAAGATGTTTCATTTAAAGAAATAAGTTCATTACGGATTAAACGTTTAAGTTCCAGCATAGAATTAAGTCTTTGATAATATAAACGTACACAATCCGAGTCATAATAATAACCTTTGAAGGTTAAACGTTTATTTAAACTATGATAGTATTCATTCATACATTCATCTAGTTCCATTAATAATTCAGAATAAGCTTTTGATAAACTTACTAAGTGAAAAGAGTCTTTTTCAATTTTTAAAAGTTCTAAAGTTTCTGAAAAACGATCACGACGTAATGTAGAAAGATAGGCTAAAGAAAGAATTCTTCCCATCATAGCTAATCGATTGTTATTTTCTAATTCTAAAACATACGCAAATAAAGAGTAAGCTTTTGCGATTTCATTCGCGTTTTTTAATAAATAATTTGCGTGTTCTAAATGTTTTTTAATCAAATGGTTGTAATTATTAATAGCTTGAGAAGGTTTATATTTTTTTAAACAATGTGGGCAAAAACAAACATCTGATTCAGAATTAACTTCAAATATTTTTTTACTTTCATCTGGAATATTACAACTTGTGCAATATCCTCTTTTCATCGACATATTAACCAATCACCACCATTGTAAGACCAGTTGCAATTAAAAACTCAGCAACTAAATAAGTATAAGAAAGAATAATGTCACTAAGAATAAATAAAACATAACCGAAAACCACTAATAAACCAATCCAATGATTAGGATTATCAACAGCTAAAAGAATGCTAAAAGCGAGCATTGTTAATAAAAGAGGAAAATATAAATTGCCTAACAAAGCAATTACACCTCTAGTAATACGAATAGTTAATGGATACAAAGCAAAGATCAATATCACTAAAACTACCGCTAAGGAGATATAAACAGCAGGATGAATACTATAAGATAAACTTTGACAAATAAAGACAAAGTAGCAAATGTGCCCCGCTATAAAAGACAGTGTTCCAAAAATAAAATTAATTCTTTTCTTTGGCCATAATAAGAAAATATCACCAACTGCCGCTAAATAAATACCTGTGTAAACAAGTGGAGTATTTGGCACCATTAAGGTCACGAAAATGCCAAGTGCAATCATACAAAATGGTTTGGTAATCATGCGTGGTAAATTTTTTTCAATAAAACAAAAGATTAATTGTGCAATCGATAAGACACCAAAAAGAATCAAAAACGTCAGTTGTACTGGATTAATCATTTTTCTTGATACTCCTTTTCAATCCGTTCAGTAATGATACGGCATTTCTCATAAATATCAGAAACATTTTCGTCAATTAAAAATTGACCACATAAATAAAGGATTTTTCCATTAATCATCGTCATCTTAATATTTTCTTTAGAACCACTATAAACAATATTATTAACAATGTCATTAAGAGGTTGCATATTTGGACGAGATAAATCTATTTCAATTAAATCGGCTTTCTTATTTACTTCTAAAATATCAGAGTCTTTTAAACCCATCGCTTTCGCCCCTCCAACTGTGGCCATTTCAAGAACTTTATAAGCTGGTAAGGCAGTTGGGTCTTTTAATGATACTTTTTGTAAAGAATTGACTAAAGTCATTTCTTTAAACATATCTAAACAGTTATTACTAGCCGGTCCATCAGTGCCTAATGCAACATTAAGTCCTGCCTCTAAAAATTTACTAATTGGGGCAATACCGCTTGCTAACTTAGTGTTACTACCTGGACAAGTAACAACAGAACAATTATGTTTTTTAAATATTTCAATGTCATTATCGTCAAAATAACAGCAGTGATATCCACCACCACCAAAATCAAACGCACCGCATTTATCTAAAAAGGCAACTGGAGACATGCCTCTTTTTTCATAACATTCTTTTACTTCTTTTTCAGTCTCTGAAATATGTGTGTAGAAAGGCGCCTTTAAAATATGCGCAGCCTTAATAACACCATCAAGTTCTTCTTCACTCACCGTGTATTCAGCGTGAATTCCTAAACAATAAGAAATTAAACCATCATGATCATTAAAATGATGGTATAAATCACAAAGTGATTCCACCATATTAAACTGAGCGTTATAAGTGCCTAATAAAACTAAACGCATGCCCATTTCTTCAGCGGCTTTCGCACTAGAAAGTGGGAAATAATATTGGTCAAAACAAGCAGTTATACCACTTGTTAAATATTCTAAATAAGCAATCTTAGCTAATTCATAAACATCATTTTCAGTCAGTTTTTGTTCTCTTGGTATAACGACATTAAATAACCAATCTTGTAATGAATGGTCATCAGTTTTACTTCTTAAGAAAGTCATTGCACTATGAGTATGTGCGTTTTTAAATCCAGGCATAATAACATTGCCTAAACAATCATGTTCTATATCAAATGGACCATATGATGCACTATCTGGTCCAATATAAACAATTTTGTCATCAATAATGACAAGGCTACCAAAAATTATCGGTTCACCATTCATTTTTAAAATTCGTGCGTTTTTCAATAATGTTTTCATATATTAATTATTTTAATTAATCTTAGTTAAATAGTAAACAATTAACCAGCGTTTCATTAAAAACAACATTAAAATGTTATTTTTTACAATACATTTAACCAGTTTTATTT
>CAVEYA010000010.1:0-4268 GCA_963619935.1 bacterium
ATTAAATATCTTACAAAAGAAATTAGATAAAGCTAGTAAATTAGAAGATGAGTTGCATCGTAAAGAAAAAGAAATTGAATTAACACAAAAGAAATTAGCAAATGATGAAGAATTATTAAAGACTCGTCGTGATAATTTATTAAAAGATGTTAAAGACGAAAAAGCGGAAATGATTGAAAAGGCTAAAAAAGAAGTGGATGAAATCATTTCGAAATTAAGTAATGAGGGCAATAAACTTCATGAAGTTATTGAATTAAAACGTCAATTAAACGAATTAAAGGAAAGAGAAGATATAGTCATTTATAATGAAAAAATATCAGAAGGAGACTATGTCTCTATTCCTAGTTTAGACTTATCAGGTAAAGTAATTAGCCTTAAAGGAAAGAAAGCTTCTATTAATACAAATGATGGCTTTGTTTTCTCTACGGATGTAGAAAATCTACATAAGATTGACGCACCGATAGTGAATAAACCAATAAAGAAAACTAATTCATCATCAGTTTCTTATGATTCAATTATTAATACAAAAGTCGGTCTTGAACTTAATTTAATTGGAATGCATGTAGAAGAAGCACAAAATGCTTTAGAAAAATATTTGGATAATGTGCGTTTAAAGCGCTTAAAGCAAGTCCGTATTATTCATGGGTTTGGTAGTGGCGCCCTTCGCAAAATGACGAGAGATTATTTAAATAAACAAAAAGATTGTACTTATCGTCCTGGGGATATGCATGAGGGTGGCGGAGGTGCTACCGTGGTGATTTTTAAATGACCGATAAAATAAAAAACTTAATTGCTAATTTAAAACACTTGCCTGGTGTTTATTTAATGCATGATAAAGATGACAAAGTCATCTATGTCGGTAAAGCTAAAGATTTATATAAGAGAGTTAGCCAATATTTTTTAAGACCACAAAGAGGAAAGGTTTTTAAAATGGTCACTTGTGTAGATTATTTTGAAACTATTATTTGTGCGAATGAAAAAGAAGCTTTTGTCTTAGAAATGAATCTTATACAAACCTATTATCCAAGATTTAATATTTTGCTCAAAGATGGTAGTCATTATCCTTACATTGCTTTAAAAAAGAAGGGCGATCCAATCTTATCGATTAAAAGAAATGATAAAGATAAAAACTATGATTACTTTGGTCCTTTTCCTAATAGCAGTGCGGCTTATGAAATGATTAATTTATTAAATAAATTATATCCTATTAGAAAATGTCAAACATTGCCCACTACAACATGTTTGTATTATCACTTAGGTCAATGCTTAGCTCCTTGCATAAATAAAATTGACCAAGCGACATATGACAATTTAAGAGAAGAGATTAAATCTTTTGTGCGTGGCAATAATCAAAAGATACGCAGCGAGATTAAAGAAAAAATGCTAACCGCTAGTGAAAACATGGATTACGAAACCGCAGGTGAATATAAAAAGATATTAGATGCGATTGACCATATTAACATGCAGCAAAATGTTGAAACACGAGATAAAAAAGACCGTGATATCTTTGCTTTCTCTGTTAGACAAGGCTATCTCGCATTAGCGGTCCTTTGCTACCGAAAAGGTATTTTATTAGGTAAACAAGTATTTACTGTCGAAGAATTTGGTGATAATGAAGAACAAGTTGCGGATTTAATCTTACAGTTTTATCAAAAATACCAAACACCTGCTGAGATTATTATAAATAATAAAAACGTTATAAGTTATATTTCTGATTTAATAGATGGGCATATGGAATTAGTCACAAAAGGCAAATTACATGAATTAGTGATTAGTGCGAAAGAAAATGCGGATAATGCGTTAGATGAATACTTTTTAAGTGCGAAAGTAGACGCAAATAAAATTGAAATGTTAGAAGTGATTGGTAAAACACTTAATATACCAACTCCATATCATATTGAATTATTTGATAATTCTCATTTACAAGGTTCTTCTCCTGTTGGGGCAATGGTGGCCTTTATTAATGGAGAACCAGCAAAAAAACTATACCGTAAATTTTTAATCGAACATCAAGAAGCAAGAGATGATATTCTTTCTATGAAAGAAATAATGTTCAGACATTATTCTAGACTTGTTAATGAAAATAAAAAATTACCTGACTTAGTTCTCGTTGATGGTGGGCTTAACCAAGTACACGCCGCAATAGAGGCTATTAAAGATGCAAAAGCGGATATTCCAATTTTTGGTTTATATAAAAATGATAAGCATCAAACTGATGGTGTGATTGGACCTGAGGGACAAACTTATCAATTTAATGATAAGAATATTTTCTTTTTATTAACTAGAATGCAGGATGAAGTCCATCGGTTTGCAATTTCATTCCATAAGGATAAAAGAAGCAAAGCTATGAAATCTTCTTTATTAGATGATGTGCCTGGATTAGGTGATAAACGAAAAGAAATGATTATCCGTGCTTATCCTGATATTACAACCTTAAAAAAAGCTTCTATTGAAGAATTTAGTCAAATCTTGCCTCTTGAGGTTGCGACAAATTTATTTAATAAATTGCACAATAATTCTTGAAAAGAGTCTTTAAATTATTTTATCATTATTAGCGCAACATAAATGCCCTCGTAGCTCAGTTGGATAGAGCAACTGCCTTCTAAGCCGTAGGTCAGGCGTTCGAGTCGCCTCGAGGGTACCATTAAATAGCAGGATATATTCCTGCTTTTTTTTAATTCTTAATAAGTTTTTTAATGTTGACGCACTTTTAAAACAACTCTATAAAAATTTGTTATTTTTAGAATTTGTGTTAACTTCACATTAATAAATTATTGACTTAAATTTTTAATTAATAAATAATTAACGTCGCGTTTGGAGGTAAAGACTATGTCTATTAAGAAAACATTACTAGTATCAATTGCAGCATTATTAAGCTCAACATTAGGATTTTCTATTTCTCTTTTCCAAGAAAATAATGCTCTTGAAGTAGTAAAAGCTGATACTGAGGAAATAACAAAAATAGAAGACGCAACAATTATTTATTATGAAGATAATTCTTCTTGGAATTTAAGAACATTAAATGTTTATAATCTAACTTTTGTTGAAAATAGTGGTTATACATATAGTGATTTTGAGAATTTTTTAACTGTTTATTATGGTGATTTTGTAAATGGTTGGAATAAACAAGGCACAATACGTGGTTGGGGTTTAAATGGTGGAACTGGCCGAGATTACATGATTGGCGATGGTTCTACTGACAACACACACTTATTTGTCATTCCTTGGTGGGTGCAAAGTTTTAAATTTCAAATTGTTAATAACAATTCTTGGCTAGCAGATTGGGAAGTAAACGCTAAATGGGGTTATCATTATCGTATCGATTTAGATGTGACTAGTGGAGAAGTTACAACTATTAATAGCTCTCCATATGTTTATCGTTTGGAATATCCAGCTGTAAATATTTCCAAAATAGCAGTGGATATGAACACAAAGAATGCATTAGACACTGCTATCGATAGCGAGAAGAGCGTTATTTTCGATTATTATCCAACTAGTGGTGATACTCCTACTTATCCAGAAATTAGTGGATATACTTTTTATGGTTGGTATTTGGATCAAGAATTAACTACACCATTTAAAAAGCAAGTATTTACTACTAGCCAAACTTTATACGCTGCATATTATGAATCTTTTGATGAAAATACTTATTATTTAGTTAGTTCTTCTAGAGGATGGACAAATAAAAATACAGCCTCTTTATTTACCAAAGATAGTGATACACAATATTCTATAAAGAATATTAGTTTTAACAAAGATGAGGAATGGAACATTAAAAAAGGATCTTCTGATTTATTAAATAGTGATTTATTTACTTCCAAATATCTTTTTAATGATTATATGACCAAGGATAGCAATATAAAGGTAACAGATAAAGGCAGTAACTATTCATACAATGTTATTCTCTCATTAAATAGTAGTGGTGAAATTACTAATGTGAATGTGGAATTTTATTATAACTCACTTAAATTCTCACAAATGATTTTGGATAAAACTAATAACATTTGCCAATCTAACCAAGGTAAAAATGGAAATGCCTTAAAGGCTGTTTGGAATGAACTTTATATCGAATATTTAAAGTATGCGGATGAAGAAAAAACTGAACTTAAAAATATTGTTAGTGACGAAAATGGGGATGTCTATCAACAAGCCGCAGCAAGATACGATTATATTTGTAATGCTTATGGAGAAGCACTAGAACAAAATTTAAAAACTTATGATTATAATTTTATTAATCGTGAAAGTGCTTTAAAAAACGCAAATAATAT
>CAVEYA010000011.1:0-5436 GCA_963619935.1 bacterium
CGCATAACCATTACTTCATCTGGATTATTTTCTTCGTAGAAGAAAACATAAGATGTTTTTCTTTCTTCGTGGTCATAGGTAAAAAGCACTTGCATTAAGTGCTCATTGCCTTTTTCATCAATAATAGTGATTTGATTATCTTTTTCCATACTAAACTCCTTATTTAATTAAACTTTTTACAGAAGCAATTGCTTCATCAATTTTAGTTTTGTCTTTACCGGCACCTGACGCCATATCAGGACGACCACCACCAGAACCACCTAAAATTTGTGCAACACTTCTGACAATATTTCCAGCTAATAAACCTTTAGCAATCGCAGCTTTACTCGCTAAAGTTACAATTGGGAAGGCATTATTTTCTTCACCAATTAAAACTATTAAATAGTTTTCATGGCTTTGTTTTAAGTTATCCGCTAATGATAATAAAGCATTTCTTTTATTATCTTTAAGGTAAACCGCTAATAAGTTAATGCCGTTAATTTCTTCAAAACTGTTTTTTAAAGATTGGGATGATAAATAGGCTAATTTATCACTTAATGATTCATTAACTTTCTTTATATCATCTTTTTCTTTTAACAAAGTAGTAATTCTAGTAGGAACATCAGCATAGGAAGCCACACCGACTAAATCTCTACTTCTTGCTAAAAGAGTTTCTCTCTTCTTTAATAATTCGTAAGCACCAATTGATGTTCTTGCTTGAATTCTACGAATTCCAGCAGCAACTGATTCTTCGTATTCAATTACAAATAAACCGATATCAGAAGAATTACTTACATGGGTACCACCACAGAATTCTTTAGAAACATCACCAAAACAGACAACACGGACAATATCACCGTATTTATCATCGAATAAAGCTCTTGCACCTAACTTTTGTGCCTCTTCAATTGCTAAAATTTTAGTTTCACAAGGAATTCCTTCCATTATCCATTCATTTACTTTTCTTTCTACTTCTGCTAATTGTTCAGGAGTAATCTTAGCAAAGTGATTAAAGTCAAAGTGAGAATATTCATCATTCACAAATGAACCATGTTGTGCGATATGATCGCCAAGAACATCAGTTAACGCTCTTTGTAATAAGTGAACAGAGGAGTGATTGCGAGCAATCTTCATTCTTCTGAGCTCATCAACCTTTAAGGTGACTTTGTCACCTACTTTCACTTCGCCATATAAAACTTCAACATGATGTAAGTGCTGTTTATTAGGAGCTTTAATGACATTTGTCACTTTTAAAGCTAAATTATCATTTTCAATTGTTCCTGTATCAGCTACTTGACCACCACTTTCAGCGTAGAAAGTAGTTTCTTCTAAGATAATATCGCCTTCATCACTAATGGAGTCTACTTTTACGCCATCTTTAAAAATGGCAACAATTTTACTATTAAGAGGTTTAACACCATATGTGAATGTGCTTTCAACCTTACATTCTAATAAATCTTTTGATTGTTTATTCATACTTTGTAAATCGCCACGCGCGTTTCTTGCTCTTTGCTTTTGCTCTTCCATTAATTTTTCAAAGCCATCTAAATCAACTTCAACGCCGTTTTCTTGACAGATTTCCATTGTTAATTCTTTTGGAAAGCCAAATGTGTCATAAAGCATGAACATGTCTTTTGCAGGGAGAACTTTCATGTCTTTAATTGCTTTCATAAGCATATTTTCGCCATTTTCAAGCGTTTTAAGGAACTTTTCTTCCTCTGCCTTAATCATCTTTGAGATAAATTCTTTCTTACCGTCTAAATATGGATAATAGCTTCTCATAATATCCGCAACAATATTGACTAGTTGGTATAAGAAAGAATGGTTAATACCTAAAACTTTGCCAAAGCGTTCCGCTCTTCTAAGTAATCTACGTAATACGTAGCCTCTACCTTCATTGGAGAACATTTCACCATCCGCCAATGCGAATGTAATAGTACGAATATGGTCAGCGATAACTCTAAAAGCGCGTTTGTTATCTTCATATTTATGGTTAGATATCTTTTCTACTTCTTGAATAATTGGCCAGAATAAATCAGTTTCAAAGTTAGTATCTGTCCCTTGAATTACAGAAACCAATCTTTCTAAACCTGCTCCGGTGTCGATGTTCTTACTTGGAAGTTCTTTATATTCACTTCTCTTTTTGCCAATTTCACTATTATATTGTGAAAACACAATGTTCCAAATTTCTACGTAACGGAAATTATCGATATCATCTTGTAATAATTTAATGCCTAAATGATCAGGATCATATTTTTCACCACGATCATAATGGACTTCAGTATCTGGCCCACAAGGCCCTTCACCAATTTCCCAGAAATTATCTTCTTTAGTAATTAAATGACTTTCATCAATACCAGCATCCATCCAACATTTCTTAGTTTCTAAATCATCTGGATGATATGTCATATAAAGCTTTTCTTTAGGAAAGCCAAACCATTTTGGGCTAGTTAATAATTCAACTGCCCAAGGTATCACTTCTTTACGGAAATAGTCACCGATGGAAAAATTACCTAACATCTCAAAGAATGTATGGTGAGTGGCGTCGCCAACATTTTCAATATCATTAGTTCTAATTGATTTTTGCGCATTTGTAATTCTACGGCATGGTGGAATTTCACTACCATCAAAGTATTTCTTTAAAGCTGCTACACCAGCATTAATCCATAACAAAGTTGGGTCGTTCTTTGGAATTAAAGAACTGCCTGGTTCTACATGGTGACCCTTACTTTTAAAGAAGTCTAACCACATTTGTCTAATTTCACTTGAAGTCATTTTTTTCATAATTTTCCTCCACACAAATAAAAACGTTCCTTAAGGAACGATAATTTACCGCGGTACCATCCTTATTCATTCTATTGAATGCACTTAATTTACTATAACGCTAGTAGGCGGTGATGATTAGTCACAATCTTGGGAAGTGGCCCACTTATCATTTACTGATGCCCTTTTCACCACTAGGCACTCGCTAGTCAGAAATTAATAAGTTTCTTTTCCTGCTATAAAGTAATTTATCACAATATGTGATTAAAAACTATATATCATTTCTTTTTCCGTGATAAAAAGTTTGATCAATCAAACCTCCACCAAGGCATATATCTCCATCATATAAAACGGCAGCTTGTCCTGGAGTGACCGCTTTATACGGTTCATCATAGATTAATTCAATTGTATCATTATCCACAAAGTGGATAGTTACTCCTTTATCTTCTTGACGATATCTAAATTTAGCGTTTATATGGGCACCTTCTTTAGGCACATCAGTGATAAAATTTAAGGTTTTTACTAAGCATCTATCACTTAATAAAAATTCATTTTCATCACCACTTGCGACATAAAGAATATTCTTTTTAATATCTTTCTTAGCAATAAACCAACCTTTTGCTTGCTCGCCATGAATGCCACCGATACCTAAACCTTTTCTTTGCCCAATTGTGTAATACATAACACCATCATGTTCTCCAATTACACGATTTGTAGCGATATCGATAATTTTTCCTTTTTGAGCAGGAATATAATTCTTTAAGAATTCTTTAAAGTTTCTTTCACCGATAAAACAAACGCCAGTGCTATCTTTTTTATTCATAACTGATTCAAGGTTTAGTTCATGAGCGATTTTTCTCACTTCTGGTTTATCAATATCACCTAAAGGGAACAAACAAGAAGAAACTTGTTCCTGATTAATTTGACTCAAGAAATAAGTTTGGTCTTTATTTTTATCAAAAGATTTACATAAATAGGTTTTGCCGCCTTTATCAATTCTTTTAGCGTAATGTCCCATCGCAATCATATCGAAACCATTCTTTTTTGCAAATTTTAAGAAAGCGTCGAATTTAATATATTTATTGCAAAAAATATCAGGATTAGGCGTTCTACCTGCTTCGTATTCTCTTATTAAATAAGAGAAAACATCATCCCAATACTCTTTGACAAAATCTATTCGTAATAAAGGAATATCTAATGCTTTGGCAACTGCCACCGCATCATCATAATCTTTTTCTTGTGGACATTGAGAGTTATTAATTGTTGGATTGCCTAAATAATCATTATTCGCTAAAGCATCCCAGTTACGCATAAAACAAGCCGAAACTTCATAGCCTTGTTTCTTTAATAAATATGCACCAACAGCGGAATCTACTCCACCCGATAAGCCAATTAATACTTTCATTATTTAAATAACTCCTTACTATCAAGTAGTAGGGTAAATGGCCCATTGTTATTTGAATATACTTCCATATCCGCTCCAAAGATACCAGTGGCAACATGAGAAACATGTTCTTCTAACTTTTGATTAAAGTATTCATATAAAGGTTCAGCTTCATTTGGTCTTAATGCATTCACAAATGATGGGCGTCTACCTTTTGCCACATCAGCATACAAAGTAAATTGACTAACTGATAAGATTTCACCATGCACATCCGCTAATGAGATATTGATTTGACCATGTTCATCGGGAAATGCTCTTAATGAAATTATTTTCTCGACCATTTTATCAACGGTTTCTTGATTATCACCATCAGTAAAACCCACTAATAAAAGATATCCTTTATTAATTTCACCTACTGTATGATGGTCAATTTCTACTTTTGCGTTATTTACTGTTGTTAAAACTACTCTCATTATTTTTTAACCTTATCCCAATAATCTTTTAAATTTTGTTCAAATTTATTATCCTGATAATCATAATATTTTGCGCTTTTAATATCATCTGGTAAATATTGTTGTTTTACCCAATGATGACTATAGTCATGTGGATATTTATAATTTTGTCCTTTTACTTTTGCATCTGCTCCATCATAGTGAGTGTTTTGCAAAGTACGTGGTACGTTAATGCCCTTCCCATCATGAATATCACTAATTGCTTTATCGATAGCTAAACAAGCCGAATTACTTTTTGGTGATGTAGCGATCAAAATTGCCGCATTGCTAAGTGGCAATCTAGCTTCTGGCATACCAAGTTGAAGCGCACTATCAACACAAGCTTTAACTAATGGAATAATATTTGGATAAGCCATTCCAACATCTTCAGCAGCGGAACATAATAAACGACGGCAAGCCGCAATTAAATCTCCTGCTTCTAGCATCTTAGCTAAATAAAAGACAGCAGCGTCAGGGTCACTACCCCTTAATGATTTCATTAAAGCGCTAAGATTATCAAAATGTCTATCTTCACTGCGATCATAATTAATATTTGCTTTATCAATTAGTTCATCAGTTTGCTTAGTAGTAATTACTCTTTTATTTTTTGGTAGAGATTTTTCAATAAATTCAAGATTGTTAAGAGCTTTACGCATATCTCCATTGCAACCAATCGCTAAAGCGTCTAATGCGTCTTCTTTAATTGAAACATCAATATCTTTACATGCTCTTTTTAAACCCTTTTTAATTTCGCTTGCTGGTATTGATTTAAATTCAAATACTGTGCAACGAGATAATAAGGCTGGATAGATATAAAAA
>CAVEYA010000012.1:0-16368 GCA_963619935.1 bacterium
GCATAAAAGGTACACTGATAATAGGTTGACAAAATACAGAATTATATATATTCTTTTACAGCACTCTAATTGAGGAGGTTATTATCATTTTATGAGTAAGTATGATTTTGAAAAAGTAACAAATCATTTTATTGTCTCTGGCTATTTTTACCAGGGCAGTGAAATTTATGGTGGATTATCCAATACTTGGGATTATGGTCCATTAGGTAGCGAGATTAAACAAAACATTCGTAGAATGTGGTGGAAGAAATTCGTTCAAGAATGTCCAATGAATGTGGGCATTGATGCCGCCATTTTAATGAATCCAAAGGTTTGGGAGGCAACTGGTCACGTTTCAACATTTAATGATCCATTAATCGATTGTAAAAAATGTAAGCAAAGATTTAGAGCAGACCAATTAATTGAAGCAGAATTCCCTGAAGCAGATGTTAATGGCATGGCCAATGAACAAATGATGGATTTTATCCATCAAAATCATGTTAAATGTCCAAACTGTGGTAGTGAAAACTTCACTGACATTCGTCAATTTAATATGATGTTTAAAACTCATATTGGTGTGACAGAAGATAGCAAATCAACCGTCTATTTAAGACCAGAAACCGCACAAGGTATGTTTGTGAACTTTAAAAATGTTGTGCGTACTACTAGGAAAAAATTACCATTAGGCATTTGTAATGTTGGTAGAGCATTCCGTAATGAAATTACTCCAGGCCAAATGACATTCCGTACACGCGAATTTGATCAAATGGAAATGGAATTTTTCTGCAAACCAGGTGAGGATTTAAAATGGTTTGATTATTGGAAAAAGTATTGCTTAGATTTTATTGATTCCATTGGAATCAAAAAAGAAAATTTACGTTACCGCGACCACGAACCAGAAGAATTAGCTTTTTATTCCAAGGCTACAACCGATATTGAATACTTATTCCCATTTGGATGGGGTGAAGTTTGGGGCATTGCAGATCGTACTGATTACGATTTAAAGAGACATATGCAATATAGTGGAGAGTCTTTAGAATACTTAGATCCAGAGACTAATGAAAAATATGTTCCATACTGTATTGAACCATCAGTCGGCTTAGATAGATTAGTCTTAATGACTCTTTGTAACGCTTACGATGAAGAACAAGTTGGCGAAAACGATACAAGAATTGTAATGCACTTAACACCAGCAGTGGCTCCTTATAAAGCTGCTGTATTGCCTTTAAGCAAAAAGCTTGAAGGCAAAGCTAAAGAGATTGAGAATATTCTCAATAAATATATGAGTGTAGTGTATGACGACACTGGAAGTATCGGTAAAAGATATAGAAGACAAGACGCTATTGGCACTCCATACTGTGTCACAATTGATTTTGATACATTAGAAGATAATGCTGTGACAATTCGTGAAAGAGACTCTATGCAACAAATTAGATTGCCTATTTCTGAGCTTGTCAAATATTTAAATATTAAGATTTTTTATTAGTAATTATTTAGTTTATTTTTAGTAGATTTAACAAAGTTATATGCCATTTGATAACGATTTAATTAATGACGTGATTAACAATGCTGATATAGTGAAAGTTATATCTTCATATTTAGACGTGATTAAAAAAGGAAATTCATATTTAACCAAATGTCCATTTCATGATGACCATGATCCATCAATGCGCATAACACCATCTAAAAAGATTTTTAAATGTTTTGTTTGTGGGACCGGAGGTAGTGTAATCAACTTCGTCCAAAAATACGAACATATTCCTTTTATGGAAGCAGTTAAAAAAGTTGCTGATATAAGCGGTTATCATAATCCTCGTTTAGAAACATATGTCGTAAAAAAGCCAGTTGATGAAAAGAGAGAATCGCTTATTAAGTGTTTACGAGATTTAACTAATTATTATCAATACGCACTTAATACTGAAGAAGGCCAAGAAGGATTAAATTATCTAGAAAATAGAAAATTAGATAGTGAAATTCGTTCTAAATATTTATTAGGTTATGCCTTTAAAGATGGCAAAGCTACTATCGAATATTTACAAAAGAAAGGCAATTCTTTAAAAACTATCGAAGATACAGGTATAGCTGTTCTAGTTAATGGAACTTATTCAGATCACAATCAAGGACGCGCAATTTTCCCTATTTGTGATGGTGACGGACATGTGATTGGCTATAGTGCTCGGCGAATTAAAGATTCTGATGAAGCAAAATACGTCAATTCACCAGAAACATATTTATTTCACAAATCACAAGTTTTATATAATTTGCACATTGCAAAAGAAGCTGCTCATTTAAAGAACTATATCTATATTTGCGAAGGCTTTATGGATGTGTATGCTTTGCATAAAATTGGCATTGATAGTGCCGTAGCGTTAATGGGAACCGCACTAACAAACGAACACATTAGTATATTGAGAAAATTGAATGTAGAGGTAAGAATTTGTTTAGATGGTGATAGACCAGGACAACAAGCTACTTTAAAAATATGTAATCTTCTACAAGAAGCACGAATTAATTTCCGAATTGTTAACAATCAAGGAAGTAGTAAAGATCCAGACGAAATACTAAATCAAGATGGTCCAGATGCTTTGAAGAACTATATCAATGATTTAATTGGTCATTATGATTTTGTGCTTAATTACTATAAAAATAGTAATCCATTAAACACAGTTGAAGAAAAGGAACAATTAGTAAAAGAATTCATTCCTGTTTTAGTTAACATTAAAGGTCAACTAGAACTTGATAGTTATGTCAGAAAACTCGCAAACGTCACTAATTTTGAACCTGAATCAATTATGTCATTAGTGGTTGAAGCTAAAAAACTTAATTACCAACAACAAAATAGTAACGAACAAGCCTCTAAAGAAGTAATTATTAGTAAATTTCATCCAGAAAAGAAAGAATTACGCAGACTATTATTAGCTGAAAGAGAATTCTTATTTCAAATGTTACATAGTAAATCGGCAATTGATATGTATGAAGATAAACTCATTACTGGTTTCTATAATGACGTGTATCGTTCATTAGCTAATTACTTAATTGATTATGCTAAAAACCGTGAAAACTTCAACATTAATGAATTATTAGTGTCTTTAGAGGCTAGTGATTTGGAAGATAAACAAGAATTAATTGATGAACTTACTGCATTTGAAATGGAGAATACTCACCCACTTCAATGTACAAAGGAATTGCTTGATAGTCTTGTAGACACCATAGAGCAAGAAAAACAGAAAATAAGAACTAGAGATCGTTTAAAGGATTCAACTAAAGATAAGGATCCTCAAGAAAAAGCTCGCATTATGCGCGATTTACTTAACGAAAAATACAAAAACAAAAAATAGAACCAAGGAGGACAAAAGCATGGTTAAAGAAAAAACAACAAAAGCAAAGAAGACAGAAAAAGCAACTAAAAAAGTTGCTAGTGCAAAAGCGGCAAAAAAACCAACAAAAGCAAAAAAATCCGCTGAGCCTTCTATCTTTGATGGAGATGAAATCCCAACAGTCGAACAAGTAGCGGAATATCTCATCAAAAAGTTGAAGGGCAAAACCACAATTGAACAAAGTGAAATATTTGATGCATTTTCTAAATTTGAATTAGATGACGATTCATTAGAAATGCTTATTGCCTATTTCCCAGAACATGGCGTGACCGTTATTACAGATGGTGATGACGATGAATTTGAAGATGAGGAAGAAGAAGAATTTGATGAATCTAAAATGAATTCTGAAAATGATGATGAAGACTTCTTTGAAACCGATGAAGAAAGTGAAGATGCAGAAAACGTCGAAGATTTAGATATCAATAATTTAGACTTAACTCTTGGTAGCGAAGTCAAGGTTAATGATTCAGTTAAGATGTATCTTAAAGAAATCGGAAAATACAATCTTTTAAAAGCTGAAGATGAGCAAGAATTAGCACAAAGAATTCTCGCTGGGGACATGAGTGCTAAACAAAAATTAATTAACTGTAACTTACGTTTAGTTGTTAATATCGCTAAACATTATGTTGGTCGTGGTATGTTATTCCTTGATTTAATTCAAGAAGGTAACTTAGGCCTCATGAGAGCGGTTGATAAGTTTGATTACACCAAAGGTTTTAAATTCTCTACATATGCCACATGGTGGATTAAACAAGGCATCGCTCGTGCTATTGCAGACCAAGCAAGAACAATCCGTATCCCTGTCCATATGGTTGAAACAATCAATAAGATGACCAAGGTGCAAAGAAACTTAACACAAGAATTAGGTCGTGAACCAACTGCAGAAGAAATTAGTGAAGCCTTAAATGGCGAATTAACACCAAAGAGAATTCGTGAAATTCAAAGAATTGCGCTTGAACCAGTTTCTCTAGAAACTCCTATTGGTGAAGAAGATGATTCACACTTAGGCGACTTCATCGAAGATAAAGAAAGTGAGTCTCCTGTCGAATACACAACAAGACAAATGCTTAAAGAAGAACTCAATGATGTTCTTAAAGAATTAAGTCCACGTGAAGAAAGAGTTATTAGACTTCGCTATGGCTTAGATGATAATCATCCAAGAACATTAGAAGAAGTCGGTAAAGAATTTGGTGTTACTCGTGAACGTATTAGACAAATTGAAGCTAAGGCTTTAAGAAAATTAACTCATCCAACACGTTCAAAACGTTTAGGCGATTATAAGGAAAAAATCTAGTGATTAAACTATCTCATCGCTTGCAAACAATTTATAACATGGTTCCTAAAGGAACAGCAGCAGACGTCGGTGCAGATCATGGCAAATTAATGATTGCCTTATTTGAAAATGGTGTGATTAGCCATGGCTATGCAATTGAAAATAAAAAAGGACCATATAATCGTTTAGTTAAGGCTTTGAAAGAATATAACATACAAAACGATATAATTCCTTTATTCAGCGACGGCATTAAAGATTTACCTAATGATATCCATACTGTAATTATTGCAGGTATGGGTGGAGAAAATATTATTGATATTTTAAAAAAATATCCAAATAAATGTAAATTAATACAAACTTTAATTGTCGACGCTCATAATGCTGTTCCTAAACTACGTGAAGAAGTATGTAAATTAGGTTTTATTATTGCTGATGAAAAGATGGTTCACGAAGAAGGCATTTTCTATGAAATTATTAAATTCATTCGTGCAGATATAGCCTTGTATGGTGAGCAAGATTTAGAATTTGGACCAATTTTGCGAATGGAGAAATCCGCTACATTCAAAGAAAAGTATCAAAATCGCATTGTAGAGATTAATAAATTGTTAACCAAGGATAATCTTCCTCAAACAAGAATTGATGAGCTAAATCGCGAAAAAAGAAAGATTGAGGGCATTTTATGATTGAAATGAACAATGTTTTAAGAAAATTAGCGAAAAGATATCCAAAAAAATACGCAAAAATGAATCATGACCATGTTGGTTTAATGACTGGTAAAAAACCAGAAAAAATCCAAAAAGTATTTTTATGTTTAGATTTAGACTGGGAAGTATTACCTTTGGTAGAAATGTTTAAGCCAGATGTAATTTTTACACATCATCCATTTATTTTTGGCACAAAACATCAAGTCTTCAAATATGATGAAAGCAAAAGAAAACTTTGCGAGAATATTGATAAACTAGGCATTCCTGTTTATAGCTTTCACACAAATTTTGACACAGGCGAAAGAGGAATCAACGATTCCTTAGTCCATGAACTTGGCTTAAAAAATATTTACGCACCAGAAAAAAATATCATGATGCGCATTGGTGAATTGGAAAACGAAATGCCAATTGAAGAATTTGCTAAGTTTGCTAAGCAAAAATTTAGAGTTGATTATGCTTTATTAATTAACGCTGGCAAACCAAATGTAAAGAAAATTGGTATCATTGGTGGTGGCGGAAGCCGTTGCTGGACAGTGGCACGTGATGAAGGTTGCGACATTTATATATCGGGTGACGCGCCTCACTATGTGAGAAGAGACATTGTAAATGCACAATATAACTATTTAGATATGCCACATGAAATTGAAAAGATATTTATGAAATCCATGAAAGATCAATTACTTGAAATGGATCCAACTCTTGATATCACATCAGTGGATCATGAAAAATTACCAAAGGTGATTCAATAATCTAAAATTCGTTTATAAATCACATTAATAATTTTCTCTGGAGTTGAAGCTCCGCTGGAAATAACAATGTGATTTTTATTTTGTAAAAATTTATCCCTTAACTCTGAATCATCAGAAATCATTATTGATTCAATATTTGGATGCGTTGCTTTAGCAATTTCTAAAAGTCTTTTAGTATTGCTGGAAGCTTTATCGCCAACTACAATAATGCCATCAACTTGATTATCTAGTTCTTTAATTGCTTCTTGTCTAAGACGAGTAGCGTTGCAAATTTCATTAGCAATTCTAGCCTTTGGAATTACTTTTAAAATCTCTTTATGAATTTCTTTAATTTCTAATATATTGAGTGTCGTCTGATTAATAATTAGTGGAGATTCATCAAATAACAAATAGTTGTCTTTTAGTATATTTTTAGTATATAATATCACTTTCTTTGAAAGTGATAAACAAGCATTTGCTTCAGGATGTCCTTCTTTACCAATATATATGATTTGATGCCCTTTTGATAACTCATTTTTAATAATTTGGATATTGCGTAAAACTTTTGGACAAATCGCGTCATAAATAATTAAATTCTTGCTTCTAGCAATTGAATCTAATGCTTCATTATGCCCATGAGCAGAAAAGACAATCACTGATTCATTAGGAATCTCATTAATATCGTCAATGATTTTGATATTAGCATTCTCTAATTCTTTAACAACAAAGTTGTTGTGCACAAGCATACCTAAAACAAAGACCTCTTTATTTGGATTATCTTTGCGAGCTTTAAACGCCAATTCAATCGCGTGTTTAACACCTGCGCAGTAACCTTTTGGTTCTAAAATTTCTACTTTCATGGTGTAATTATGGTATCATAACTTAAAGTTAATAGCACGAAAAGAGAAACAATTATGAAAGATGAAACAGTTTTATTAGGATCGCATGTATCAATGAATGCACCTGATTTTTATTTAGGTAGTGTTAAAGAAGCGCTTAGTTATGGAGCAAATGTCTTTATGTTTTATACAGGTGCGCCACAAAACACTTATAGAAAACCTTTATCTGAATTAAAAATTCAGGAAGCAAGAAAATTAATAAAAGATGCAGGCATTGATGAAAGCAAAATTGTTGTCCACGCACCTTATATTATTAATGGAGCAAATAAGCAAAAAAGCGATTTGTTTGACACTTCAGTAAAGGTCATTATAAATGAACTTCAAAGGACTGAAGGCTTTGGAGCAAAAATTCTTGTTCTTCATCCTGGTGCCCATGTTGGTCAAGGTTCAGAAATAGGTATTCAGTCATTAGCGGAATGCCTTGATCGAGTCTTATCACAAGATGGTACAGATGTAAAAATAGCTTTAGAAACAATGGCTGGAAAAGGCACTGAAATAGGCATTACTTTTAATGAAATTAAAAAAATTATTGATTTGTGCCATTATAAAGATCGTTTAGGTGTTTGTTTAGATACATGCCACATCAGTGATGCAGGATATGAAATAAAAAATGTAGATCAAATTCTTAATGAATTTAACGATATAGTGGGATTGGAACGTTTATTAGTGGTTCACATTAATGATAGTAAAAATGAAAAAGGGGCTCATAAGGATAGGCACGAAAATATTGGCTATGGTTGCATTGGTTTCGAGACCCTATATAAAATTGTTCATCACCCTTTATTAAGAAATATTCCAAAAATTTTAGAAACACCATATATCAATGAAAAACCACCTTATAAGCAAGAAATCCAAATGCTTAAAGATGGTAAATATATTGATAATTGGAAAGATAATTTTTAATTAAAACTTATTAATTTCTTCAACTAAAGTTTCAAACGCTTCGGCTTCTGGAACTTTTTTAATTATTTTATCTTTTTTAAAGATAACATATTCATGATGACCACCAGCAATGCCAATATCAGCGTTTTTAGCTTCGCCTGGACCATTAACTATACAACCCATGACTGCTACATGAACTGATTTGTTCATTGTTTCTAAATAATTCATCACTTTAATAGCTAAAGAAGGTACATCAACTTGTGTTCTACCACAGGTAGGGCAAGCCACTAAAGTTGGATAATTAGGATATAAATCACAATCATGGAGTAAACGTTTAGCGGCTATAATTTCATCCTTTGGATCGCCAGAAATAGAAATACGAATTGTATCTCCAATACCATCTAAAAGTAAAGGAGCCAATCCAGCTGCGCTTCGAATCACAGAAATATCTTTAAAACCAGCCTCGGTAATTCCTAAATGTAGTGGATAAGGAAATTTTTCACTTGCTAAACGATAAGCAGCAATAGTTTCTTTAACATTAGAGGCTTTCAAGGATATGACAATATCATAAAATCCTAAATCTTCTAAAATTTTGACATGCTTTTCGGCAGATTGAACAAGTTTTTCAGCGGTGTATTGAACTGAATAATCATGAATCTCTTTATCTAAAGAGCCAGAATTTACACCAATACGAATTGGGATATGTTTTTTCTTAGCCATATCAACAACTTTTTTAATTTTATCAATTGAACCAATATTTCCTGGATTAATCCGAATTTTATCAACGCCACATTCCATAGCAATTAAAGCAAGACGATAATCAAAGTGAATATCAGCTACTAAAGGAATTTTAATTCCTTTTTTAATTTCTTTTATAGCGTAAGCATCTTTTTCATCCATTATCGATACACGCATTAAATCGGCGCCTAAAGCAGCGCATTCATTAATTTGTTTAGTAACTTCTTGATAATTTTCTGTCTTAATATTACACATGGATTGAATAAGAACTTTATCTTGTCCACCCATTTTTAATCCAGAAATATTAATTTGTCTTGTGTCTTTTCTACTTCTCATCGCGTTTATTATATCATTACTGGTAATGAAGTGTTTAAAAATATGCTTTGCATTATAATTTATCCATGATAAGATATTTAACGCTAACAAGGAGATTATTTCTATGGCAAAAGATGATCGTATCTCATTAACATTAAAATGCACAGAGTGTGGTGAAGAAAACTATCTCACATCAAAGAATAAACGTAAGCACGCTGACAGACTTGAATTAAAGAAATACTGCCCACGTTGTAAAAAAGTTACTCTTCATCGTGAGAAAAAGAAATAGGCGGAATGCCTATTTTTCTTTTTTAAGAAGATATGAAAATTGTTCCATTTATTTATAATGATATTGATGATGTAATCGCTAACACATATTTAATTATCGATTCGCACAATAATTGTTTTTGTGTTGATCCAAGCGTGAAATATGATGGCATCAAGAATTACGTTATAAAGAATAGTTTAAATCTCAAAGGTGTTTTATTGACACATGGCCATTTTGATCATATGAGAGGAGTAGAAATTCTTTTAAATGAATTTAATGTTCCTTTATATATTGGATTTGGCGATGAACCTTTATTAAAAGATTCATATTTAAATTGTTCAAATTATTTTGGCAGTCAGTCAATTAAAGTAAATATAAATCCAATAGTGATATCTGACCAAGAAATTATTTCTGGTCTTGATGAAGAAATAAAAGTTATAGCGACACCATATCATACAGAGGGTTCAGTATGCTACTATCTAAAAGATAGTAAAATTCTTTTTTCTGGTGATTCTTTATTCAAATCAGGATTTGGTAGAGATGATTTGCCAAATTCTGTTCCTCACAAAAGAAGAGAATCGATTTCTAAAATATTAAATTTACCAGAAGACGTTAAAGTATATCCTGGGCATGGCCAATTTACGAATATAAAGGCTGAGCGTATATTAAATGGTTTGTGAAAAAATAATAATTTGATATAATATCAAAGCAATAAATTAAAGAAAGGGGAAAATAATTATGATTAACGTAACAGAATTAAGACCTGGTAACTATTTCATTGAAGATGGTCAAATTTATAAAGTTTTAGACATTTTATTAAATAAAACCGCAATGAGAAAAATGGTTGCTTCCGTGAAAGTTAAAAATATGCGTACCGGTTCCGTGACTGAAATTTCTCGTAACTCCGGCTATGCAATTGAAAACATCCGTCTTGATAAGAAATCAATGCAATATTCTTATGACTCAGGAGATTTCTTAGTTTTCATGGATCAAGAAACATATGAACAAGTCGAAATTTCTAAAAGCCGCTTAGAATGGGAAAGCCAATTCTTAAAAGGCGAAGAAATTGTTGATATCACTTCATATGAAGGTGAAGTATTAGATATTACTTTACCAGCTAAAGTTGCTTTAAAGATTGTTGAATGCGAACCTGCGGTTCGTGGTGACACAGTTAACAAAGCTATGAAAGACGCCAAATTAGAAACTGGTTTAAAAGTTCGTGTTCCATTATTCATTGAAGAAGGCGAGGAAGTCCTTGTTCGTACAGATAATGGCCAATACGATGGAAGAGCATAGGAGCAAGCTATGGTATTAATGACAATGAATACTGTAGGTTTTGTATTCCTACTCATCGGTATGGTACTTGTTGGTGCTGTTGCAGGTTTCTTTGGAGCAAGATATTACTTCAAAAAACAACTCCAAAAGAATCCTCCAATTAACGAAAAAATGATTCGCGTTATGTTTGCTCAAATGGGAAGAACTCCTAGTGAAAAACAAATACGTGAAATTATGAGAAACGTAAATAGCAGCACAAAATAAGCATTCCAAAAAAACAAAAATTGCCTCATTGAATATGAGGCTTTTTTAATCTTTAAAATAATTGAAAAAGTTTAAAAGAAAATTACTTTAGCTTTATTAACAAAAAAGAAAAACTAGACTAAAGTCTAGTTAATCTACTAAATAAATACTAATAAAATACTCAATCAATTTTACTTCATCCAAGTAATTTTTCTTTCATTACCAGCAATTAATCTTTTGATATTTTCATGATGTCTAATCGTCATTACGATGCCAAGAATGGTTATTACAGTAGCATATGTCCAGTTAAGGTTTAATGTTGGTCCATACATTGGAAGCCAAGCCCATTCTGGAGAAATTACTTTACACTGAACTAATATGACCCAAGTCCACGCTAAGATTGTGTCTAAGATTGCAGTTAAGATTGCAGTTAGTGATACATATTTTGTTGTTTTTAAAAAACCAAAGTAGGCTAAACCTGGTAAAAATCCACACATCCAAGTACTACAAACTGTTGTTCCCATAAAGCATGACGCAGCCTTACCGCCTTTAAAATTAGCAAAGACAGGCCAGCAATGTCCTAGCATTGCGCCGATAACAGCTAACCAATAGATTGGCCATTGAATTGCGTAATAACTATTCGCTTCTGTGTAATATTGTTGTACCGTAGCGCATAACGCTCTCATGTTGCTTACGTCTACAACCGGATCCATAGCAATTCCAGAATAGTCAAATTTTATAAATGTGACTAAAGCCCAACAAATCCACATTGGTGAAACCGTTTTAAACATATCAAATAAGATAATGCAAAATCCGACCTTTTTACCCCAAAGCCTTCCAGCATTAGTGCCTCCAGCATTATGTGAACCATAATCTCTTGGATCTTGGTGAAAGAAAATTTTTCCAACCCACACAGCTGTTGGTATACTACCAAAGAAGTAACCAAGTGCGATGCAAAAAATTCCTACCAATATATTAATTAATAATATATTCATTTTTTTACCCTCCGAATACTGCCTTCTATTCTACTAAATTACTTTATATTTTCAAGTAAAATTGATTATAATTAAAAACGACTTTGGAGGATACTATATGGGAAGTAATAATATTAAAACCACATATACAGCAGATGACATTCATATTTTGCAAGGACTTGAGGGTGTCAGAAAAAGACCTGCTATGTATATTGGCTCTACCAATGCGAATGGCCTCCATCATTTAATTTGGGAAGTAGTCGACAATGCTGTTGATGAAGCTTTATCAGGTTATGGAAATCATATTACAGTGACAATTCATAAGGATGGTTCATGCTCCGTTTTGGATGAAGGACGTGGTATTCCTTGTGGCATAAATAAAGAAACTGGAAAACCAGCAGTGGAAATTGTTTTTTCTGAATTGCATGCTGGCGGAAAATTTAATAGTGCAGTTTATAAATCAGCAGCTGGATTACACGGTGTCGGTGCTTCAGTCACCAATGCTTTGAGTGTGTATGTTGATGTTACCGTTTTTCAAAACGGTAAAATAAATCATTTAAGATTCGAAAACGGTGGTACATTGGTTACTCCATTAGAAGAAATCGGAACCACTAAAAAACATGGTACATTAGTTCGTTTTAAACCTGATCCAACTATCTTTTCTACTGTTGAATTTAAACGAGAAACAATCGCTAACCACTTACAAGAGTCTGCCTTTTTAATGAAGGGAGTACACTTTTTACTTAATGACGAAAGAACAGGTGAAAATCAAGAATTTTTCTATGAAAAAGGTATCGTTGAATACGTTACTAGTATCAACGCAAACAAGAGCGCTTTAACACCTGTAATCGACTTTGCTGGTACTGATGAAACTACTGAAATTAGTACTGAAATTGCATTGCAGTATTGTAATGAAGATTATAACGAAACTATCTTATCTTACGTTAATAACGTAAGAACAAAAGAAGGTGGTACTCATGAATCTGGTTTTAGAAGTGGTATCACAAAAGCAGTTAACGATTTTGCAGAAAATAATAATTTATTGCGCGGTAAAAAACTTGATGGTAGTGATATTCGAGAAGGTATAACAGCAATCATTTCTTTGAAAATTCCAGAAAGATTACTCGAATTTGAAGGCCAAACTAAGGGTAAGCTAGGCACGCAAGAAGCAACCTACATTGTTCAAAACTTTATTTATAATAAGTTTACTTATTATTTAACTGAAAACAAAGAACTCGCAATTAATTTAGTTAAAAAATGTGTTGATAGTGCAACTGCTCGAATGGCAGCCCGTAAAGCAAAGGATGAAGCAAGAAGTGCTAAAAAAGCAAAAGCCGAAATCATTCTTTCAGATAAATTAACTCCAGCCCAAAGCAAAGATTACGCAAAAAACGAATTATTCATCGTGGAAGGTGATTCTGCGGGTGGTTCTGCTAAAAAAGGTAGAGACAGATTGCATCAAGCAATATTACCACTTCGTGGTAAACCATTAAATACAGATGGTTTACAAGTAACACAAGTACTTAAAAACGAAGAAATCGCTACTATCATAAACACAATCGGCGCTGGTTTTGGACAATCTTTTGACATTGATGATATCCATTACGGGAAAATTATTATTATGACCGATGCTGATACCGATGGTGCTCACATTCAAACTTTATTATTAACTTTCTTTTATCACTATATGAGAACACTTATTACCAGTGGTCACGTTTTCATTGCTGTTCCACCTTTATATAGAATATATAAAGAAGAGAACAAAAAAATGATTCAAGAGTACGCTTGGGATGATGAAGGATTAGAAGCTGCAAAAAAGAAAATTGGTTCCGGATACAAAGTCTCCCGTTATAAAGGTCTAGGTGAAATGGACGCTGTCCAATTAAAAGAAACAACAATGGATCCTAAAACTAGACTTTTAATTCAAGTTGATATTGAAGACCCATTATTAGCCGATAGTAGAGTGGCCACTTTGATGGGAAAAGATACAAGTTTAAGAAAGAAATGGGTAGAGGAAAATGTTAATTTCAACGAAGTTGATACTTTCCTTAAGGAGGTCAAATAACAATGGCAAAAAAGAAAAACGAAGAAATTATAGAGCCAATTAAAGAAAATATTTCAATTGAGCCTCTTGAAAATGTCATGGGCGACCGTTACGCCACTTATGCAAAATATGTTATTCAAGACCGTGCTATTCCAGATGTTCGTGATGGCTTAAAACCTGTTCAAAGAAGAATTATTTATTCTATGTTTAAAAGTGGCAACACTTTTAATAAACCAACAAAAAAATGCGCTCATACGGTTGGTGCGGTTATGGGTACTTTCCACCCACACGGTGACACATCCATTTATGAAGCATTAGCTCGTATGTCACAAGATTGGAAAGTTAGATACCCATTAATAGATTTCCAAGGCAACAATGGTAGTATCGATGGTGACCAACCAGCTGCTTATCGTTATACCGAATCTAGATTAAGCGAATTAAGCAACGAAATGGTCAGAAATATCGATAAGAAAACAGTCGATATGCAACTTAACTTCGATGATACCGAACTCGAACCAATCGTTTTACCTTCTAGATTTCCAAATTTATTATGTAATGGCACTGAAGGTATCGCAGTTGCTTTAGCAACTGAAATACCAACTCATAACTTAAGAGAAGTAATCGATGCGACCATTTATCGTATTAATCACAAAACAGCAACATGCGAAGATTTATTGCAATTTGTGCAAGGCCCAGATTTTCCTGGTGGTGGTATTATTTATCGCTCCGAAGGATTAAAAAATATATATTTAACAGGCCGTGGCAGAATTGAAGTGGCCGCCAAAGCTGAAATTGTGCAAAATAAAGATAATCAACAGATTATTATTTCAGAAATTCCTTATAAAGTAGTTAAAATTCAACTTGTCTATGAAATAGACAAAATTATCCACTCTAAGGCCGTTTCAGGTTTAGTTGAAGTACGTGATGAATCCGACTGGAAGGGTATTAGAATCGTTATTGATTGTAAAAAAGATGCCAAAGTAGACTTACTTCTCAAATATTTAATGAGTAAAACCTCATTAGTCTCTTCTTATTCTGCAAATATGGTAGCGATTGTAAATGGAAGGCCTAAAACTTTAACTTTAATTGATTTTATTGATGCCTATATCAACCATCAAATTGATGTCATTACTCGCCAAAGTAAATTTGATTTGCAAAAATTCTCTGATCGCTTACATATTGTTAACGGTTTAATTACTGCTTCATTAAATATTAATGAAGTTGTTGATATTATTCGTAAAAGTAAAGATAAAGCAGATAGCAAAGTTAATTTAATTAATCGTTATGGTTTTTCTAATGAGCAAGCAGAAGCTATTGTTACAATGCCACTTTATAAATTAAGCCATACTGATGAAGCGATTTTAGAAGCGGAAAAAGAACAATTAGAAAAAGATATTGAATTCCTAAAAGGAATTTTAGAAGACCCTGCTAAATTAAATCGTGAGTTAATTAAAGACTTAAAAGAAATTAGCAAAAAATATGGCGATGATCGTCGTACTCAAATTACTGAAAAAGAAGAAGTTAAGCCAATTGATAAGCGTGAATTAATCGCAGAAGAAGAAACAATTGTGGTCGTTTCTCGTGATGGCTATGCAAAACGTTGTTCTATTAAATCATTTAAAGGTTCTGGTGATGATACCGCTCCAGGTTTAAAAGAAGGCGATGTTATTGTTGGCATTGGTAAAGCTTTAACAACTGATTATTTGATTTGTTTTACAAATCAGGGTAATTATGCATGCATTCCAGTACACAAATTAACAGAAAACAGATATAAAGATGAGGGTGTTCACTTAAATTCATTTGTCACATTTGCTGCAGGTGAAAAAATTGTTAAAGCCATTAGTGTTCATCAATTTAGAAATGACATATATTTAGCTTTTTTAACTCGTTTTGGACAAATTAAGCGTATGGCCGTTTCATCCCTTGATTCATCTAAACATTCTCGTCCAGTTCGTTGTATGAGACTATTGACTGGTGATGAAATTTCCGGTATTCAAGTATTAACTGGCAATAGTAATTTACTTGTTATAACAAGTAACGGCAACGCTACATACTTCAATGAAAATGAATTAAACATTTTAGGCGCAAAGGCTGGTGGCGTTAAGTCAGTTAGCGGTTTAGGCAAGAATCAAGCAGTTGCTTTAATCGCTTTTGATGAAGATGAAAAAGCAAAAGTTGCGGTTGTTACCGATAAAGGACACGAACGAATCTTTGATATTAATAAAGTTACACGTACAGCGCGCCTAGGAAGAGTACAAGAAGTGTGTCCATCCTTTAAAGGCGATATTCATAAAGTCATTAACGCCGTTAAAGTATCTAATAAATTAGATACTATCTTCCTAAATCTTTACTTGAATGATAATAGTGTATATCGTTTAAAAATTGATGATTTCAAAAACACAGAAGCAAGATATGCAAAGAAGAATATCGATATTCCAGCCAGAGCATTTGTCTCTTGCGTCATTGATACAAATATTGAAGAAATTGATAAAAACACCATTTCTCATCCAATTGTCGTTAAAGAAAATAAGGTAGAAAAAAGTGAAGAAGTCACTCTTTTAAAAGAAGACGAAGAACCTGAGCAAAAGGAAGAAAAAGAAGAAAAAGGCTTTGAACAAATTTCTATCTTTGATTTAGATGATGACGAATAAAATAACATACAAAGTATG
>CAVEYA010000013.1:0-9899 GCA_963619935.1 bacterium
CCAATGTTTGTGCTTCTATTTTGTTCAATTTTATTTATCTTAACAATTGTGTTATTTAAAGATACGCATGGATATATCTATGACACTGCGATTCCAATGACTAATCCAGATAATATTGAATCAGTAGTGTTATCTTCTGAATTAATTAGTATTGGCTTATTAGCCGTTATCTCTACTAGTTTATCAATGTTCTCTAATTATATTAGAACTAAAGAATTATCACTTCGCCGAAAAGCGGAGATTGATAGAGATATTGATACATTAACTGGTATTAAAAACAAATTAGCGTACGAGAAACGTGTTAATGAAATTTCTGATCGTATTGATAATGAATTAGATTTACACTTTGCTGTTGCAGTCTTTGATGTAAATGGATTAAAGAAAACAAATGATACATATGGTCATGAAGCTGGTGACCAATTACTTATCCGTGCGAGTAATATGATTGTGTCTACCTTTGTCCATTCTGAACTATATCGTATCGGTGGTGATGAATTTGCGTTAATTATTACTGATGAAGATTATGTTAATAGAGAAAAACTCACAAGAGGATTTCATGAAAAGATCGCGAGAGCACATAAAAACGCGGAAAGTTTATTAGAAGATACCTCTATTGCCTTTGGTATTGCTTTATATAACTACGCAAAAGATGATTCTTATAATTCTGTCTTCACTCGTGCCGACTCAGAAATGTATAACAATAAGAAGATTACTAAAGCCAATAATGAGTTTTTAACACCAAAAGGTGAATAATATATTACAAAGTAATATTTTAAAAACTTGTTGTTAAAAACAAGCTTTTCAAGATAAACTATAAATGCGTAGAAAAGTCCTAGGACGTCCCATCTGAATACTCGGAAACGCCAAATCTATCATCCGTTCAATATAAAATAGGTAATATATTGGACTATTTTGTCGTTTAAGACAATTGAAAGGATTTACTTTTATGAAAAAATCAAAAATTTTAGTACCAGCGTTAGGTATCTTAGCGTTAGGTATGTCCGCTGCTGTCACAGGTACAGTTGCATGGTTCTCCACAAACCGCACAGTTTACGCTAATGGTATCCAATTCCAATCCGCAACTGCTCAATCTCTTGTTATTGCTCTTGCTGAAACTGGTCCATGGGGAACAGTTGTTAACCATAATGTTGCTGCTAAAGACGCAACATTAATGCCTGCATACTTATTAGATACTTTAGAAGGCAATAAAAAAACATACACAAACGGTGCAACTCCAAGTTATGTAGAATTAAATACTGCATTTATGAACGATAATTCTAGTACATATTATGTTGCTGCTGATGGTAAAGTTAAAAAAACTGCTGATAATTCTATTGTAACTCCTGCAAAACCAGCACAAGGTGAAACAGGTCCATTCCAAGAAGCAGGAACTAGTGCAGTCAAAATTTTCAATGATTATTTAAAGATTGATGGTGGTACTACAGATACTAATACATATACAAAAATTACTGTCGCAAAAGCAGATACTTCTGTTAATAAGGAAATTGACAAAGCTTTACGCGTTGGCTTCTTTGATGGAACAAACTTTGAAGTTTGTACACCGTTCTCAACTTTGACAGAAACATCTTACACATTTAAACCAAGTTCTGCTTTTGTTGTTAATGGACAAGCTAAAAAGGTTTCCATTTATGTCTGGTATGATGGTGAAGATGCAGTTTGTATCAACGCTAACGCTATTCAAAATCCAATCAATGTTACTGCTGTCTATTCATTAGATGAATTTAAATAATAACCAGCATAAATTATTGAGTAAAACAGCCCACACATAAGTGTGGGTTTTATTTTGCTCTATGTACATAAATGCTAATTAAGTAAAAAGTAGGTAAAAATGTTTTAATATTGTTAATAAAACTGCTAGTATTTAAATAGTATTTAAGGTAATTTTTATGAAAAAAACAACAAAAAAGATTCTATTCTTCACTGGCTTAAGTGTTGATATCGCATTGACAATATTCTTATTTGTTTTAGCAATTATTATGTTAGCAACTTATCCATTTGATGCCGCTACACAAGAACAAAAATTAGCTCTCACAAACGCTAACGGACCATTTATTGGTTATTTACAAAATCATGCAACATTATATTTCTGGGTAGGTGTATTTCCATTATTCCTGCTCCTTGCTTTAAATATTGTTGTTTTTGTCTTAATTGTTAAAAAAGCTAGCAAGAAACCAGAAGTTACTGTTAATGATCTTGATGAAGCTACTAAAGCAGCGTTAAAAGAAGAGTTATTAAAAGATTTACAAAAGGATAAATAGTCTAATTTATATTAGTAATAGGAAACACCGTGTATGAGCGGTGTTTTCTTTTAATTTAATAAAAGATATGTTGACCTCAATAAGAAGTCAATGCTATCATTTTTTTGTAAAAAGCAAAGTTATAGCGATATAACGACGCAAAACTAAAGGGTCTTAATTCTTTAGAGTAAGACAGCCAGTTGCCTTATGGGATCAAGAAATGATTCACCATTGTAATGGATGATAGGCAACATGGCGTTTTTTATTTCTTGGTCTTGGGACACATATTAATTTTAGATAACTTATACCGGACAATTTTCTTATGGTCAATGAAGCGTACATACGCAAAAGAAGAACTAGAAGAATCGTGGCCGCAGTTGGTTGTATATGCGCTGCGTGTGCGATTATTATAGGCGCGATTGCCTTATTAGGGCAAAAAGCGGCTCCTTTAACTATTTCATTAACTCATACAGGTGCTGAATTAGAGCTTAAAACATCAACTGATGAGACCGAAGAAGGTAAAACATTCCTTGTTGCGGATCAAGTGCCAGATTATACGCCTTTCTCTGAAGAGCAATTTGCTTATTATGAAAAGACTTATGGTAATTTGGATGATGAGAACACTTTTTCTCAATTTTCTTATTTAAATGGAAAAGAATCTTCAACAATTTATTTTAAGTACACTTTCTTTGTTTCTAATGTTGGTAAAGCTGATGCGGATTATGATTTTAGATTAAATATTTCTAATCCAACTAAAGATGCATCGAATCGTTATGAAATAGACTCTATTTTGCGTGTCCGTTTTTATGAGAATAGAAACTTAGATGAACATAATTATGTTACCTATGCAAAAAAGAGTGCTACTCCGCATCTTGATGAGAATGGTAATACTTCTTATGACGAACAAATATCTAAAGATGGTAGTGGCTATGCCACACCATTCGTTTCTAGTAATTTAGTGCTTACTTCTCATGTTAGCAATTTAAAGACTGATGAAAAAGTAAGATATACATTAGTATTCTGGCTTGAAGGAGAAGACCCTGAATGCGTAGGAGAACCACCGGTGAATAGTAGTCTTATTCTTGGAGTGGAAATCAGTGCGCACGAATCAGATAATCAAACAGCAAACGAATAGATTATTATCTTTTGGTGCTGTCATACTTTTCAATATAGCTCTCGCAGGTTCTCTTTGCGGGACTTTTGCTTGGTATACGTACGCGACGCGCACAGGCTTTAAAAAAGAGTACCATGGCACTACTGTTGGTGACTTAGGTGTTCTTCAAGGTGGAATTATTAGCTCGGTTGAATTGCCAGAATATGCTGATTATAGCCTTTATGAAGACAAAGAAACATTAGAAGATGAGAATAAAATCATTTATTGGTGTTCTTCTAAAATATCAGCAGAAACCATCAATTATGTAATTGGAAATAATGGTTCTGGCACTGATAGCCTTAATCTAGTAACAACTGGGTCAATGGATGATGGGTTTAATTTATTACGAGCACCTTATGAAGGCCATAACTATATAGGTGCTGATGGCAAAGAAATTGCCCCATCTACTGATTATGTAAATATCCCATTTGTGTTTAGATATGAAGATGCTGAACAAATTGGTCATTATCTTCCTAATATCGATATCTATCTTTCAACTATTCAGTTAGAAACAGATGATGATGAACATGAACTTTATAAAACGTGCCGTGTTTATATCGACAACGGAAATGCTTCATATCTAATTAATCCATCTGCTGATTTTGATGGAGAAACAGTTGTGGGCGGTGTCTTAGATCTTAGTAGAGATGGTTATTATGACTATTACGAATCGACAGCCAAGGAAATCATTTATGGAGAATACATTTCTACTAGCGATCCATATGCCTTAGAGCCCTTAGAAGATAGCACAACCGATGTGACAGATAATGAAAGAACTACTTTTAAAGCCAATCATAAAAAAGGCGTTATTATTGCTGATTCACAAAAATACACACCAAAAACTGTTGCTTATAAGTGCTTAGATGCTTTTTCTTCTAGATCAATTGCTATTTCATGCACTAATTCTTCTTATCATAATTTAGCGGTTGCTAATCTTTATGCTTTTATCGAAGGATGGGACTTAGCAGTGATTGACAAAGAACAAAGAAGTAAATTTAATATGAATTTAAAATTTGAGGTTGCTTTATAGTATGAATAAGAAAAAGATATTAGCAGCTTCAATAGCCTTAATTTCATTAGCTACTATTGCCTCTATTACTGGTACACTTGCGTGGTATACTGGTGCAGGCTATTTATCAATATCTAATTTTAATATAAAATTAAAAGATGAAAAACTTTCTATCTCCAATGATAATATAACTTTTGTGGATTTCTTAGATGATTCACAACTTAATCAAGTAGATAAGTTTAGAAGTGTAAGTTCAATGTTTTCTTCTAGTTGGTTAGCAACTAAACAAGAAAAACCAGTCTTTAGAGGGGGATATGGAACAGCAAGTAAAAATGTTGTTGATAGTGTGACTGACACAAGTACAACGAGTGTTGGATATTTCTGCCAAGACTTATACATTAAATGTACGGGTGATGCAACATTAACACTTGATACAGAATTAACATCATTTAAAGCCGCGGAAGAAGAAAACACTGAAATAGTGGAACAACTTCGTGAAAAATATCCGGGTTTAAGTGATGAAGATATCTTATTTAACTTAAACAATGTGATTAAGTCATTAAGATTATCAATTCTTGTCTTAAATGATACAGGCAGTGATTCTCTTGATGAATATGCTTACTTCATTATTGATCCGTTTAAGGATAAAACTACCTATTATGGTGGCGTTCTCGATAATGATTTAGATGGTTATTTTGATTACTACAAGGATAAACAAGTTATCTATGGAGAATTATCTTCATCCATTGAAGGTAAGTCAGTGGAAGATTGCCTTGTCTATGATGATGTATTAACTAGTGACACTGGCTATAGTGGTAGTAATACATGCTTCAATTCAGGGATGAAAAAAGGAACTAAACCAATCAATATCGAAAAATCGATTGAGAATGGTTTAAAGATTGCAGAAGAGCAATCAATTGCGTTAGAAGAGGCGGAGGAATATGTTGAAATTCCTGTTAAAGCCGGTACTTCTAAAAGAATTGTTCTATCTTTCTATCAAGAAGGGTGGGACAAAGAAAACACAAACTTCGTCATGTATTCCCATTTCTATGTAAACGTCATGTTTAAGATTAAGAGAATGGGATTTGAACGGTAATGAGGAGGGATTATCATTATGTCTGCGTATTTTAGTTATTTAGGCAAACTCATTGTGCGAGTCTTGAGTGACATCGGAGCGTTTTTCGCGCATGTCTTTGCTTCTCCATGGGGTGGCTCAGGTAAAGGATGGTCAAATATTGGCTATAATTTTAAAACCTATCATGATTATTTAACCGCTTATTCACCAGAATTTGGTGCTGGTGGTTGGATTATGTGGGTTTTATTCTTATTACTCTTTATCGGTGCGGTAGGCGCTGCCTTATTTGGTTTATTTATCTTGCTAAGAAAATATATCAAATTTGTAAAGACCGAAATTGATAAAGATGAGTTAAGAAGACAAATCGAAAGATTAAATTACGAACTTTATGACATGATGAAAGAAAGAGACAAGATTCTTGAATTAAAGATGAAGTCTTTAGGTATTGATCCAAATCATCGCCCAGAAGGTGAACAAACTGAAGAAGAACAAACCATTGGAGAGATTCAATCCCGTTTCTCTAAATTAGCCCATGTTGATGCGGAATACTATGGTAAAGATATGTCGATACCAGAAGTTGAAGGATTAACATTAGAAACTGTTTGTGAAAACTTTAGAAACTTCGCCGCAAGCCAATTAGGCTTATACTACACGATTACCACAATTAGACAAGTATTTGCCGGCTTTGGCGCTGGTAAGATTGTAATTTTAGAAGGTATTTCTGGTACAGGTAAAACTTCTATGCCTTACGCGTTAGGCAAATTCTTTGCTTACGATGCGAATATCTGTTCTGTCCAACCTAACTGGAAAGATAGATCAGAATTATTAGGTTACTATAACGAATTTACTAAGAAATTTAATGAATCTGAATTCTTAAAAGCTTTATACACTTCTTTATATCGTAAAGATATGAACTTAATCGTTCTCGATGAAATGAACTTAGCCCGTGTTGAATATTACTTTGCGGAATTCTTATCCGTTTTGGAAATGCCAAATCCAAATGAATGGAATATTGAAGTCATTGGTAGTCATGACCCACATGATCCAAAACTCTTCAAGAATGGCAAGATTAAGATTCCACAAAATGTCTTCTTCTTTGGCACAGCGAATAACGATGATAGTACATTCACAATTTCCGATAAGGTCTATGACCGTGCGATTTGTTTATTTTTTGATAATAAGGGTATTGCTTTTGACGCACCTCTTACTCAACCAATGAAGATTCCTTATGAACAATTACAAAAATTATATGATGAAGCTATTGCTAAATATCCAGTCAGTGAAAAGACATTAGCGAACTTTGCTTTATTAGATGAATTTGTCATTAAGAAATTCCGTTTAGCCTTTGGTAACCGTATTTTAAAACAATTAAAGTTATTCGTTCCTTGCTTTGTCGCTTGTGGCGGAACTGAACTTGACGGAATTGACTTTATCTTCACAAATAAGATTTTAAAGAAATTCGAATCTTTGAATATCGGCTTTTTAAAGAACGAATTAAAAGAATTAAATCAAATGCTTGATAAATTATTTGGCACAGGGACATTCCCAATGGCCCATGCCTTTGTTGATAGAATGCTCAAGATGGCGTAGTTATGGCAGATAAATTATCCAAATTTGAAAGATTACATAATAAATATATTTCTGAAACTAAACCTCTTTACCAAACTAAAGAAGCTCAGGAAGTTTTTGAACGTGTGAAAAACGGAGAAAATAAATATCTCCGTTTAGACCGTATTGAATCTTCTGCGATGGATATGACTTGGATAAAGGAAGTGGAAGAGACGATTCCAGCGTTAGGAGAGATTGTTGGTAATCCAAAGAAAACCATTCAAACTCTTTCCGAAGTTGTGCAAGTAGAAAAAGCGAAAAAGACTTCTAGAGAATCTGTCCAACACTTATCCGCACATACGGAATTCATTAAAACAATTGATGAAGATGGTAATGTCACACCGAATAAGATTCTTAATGTTTATAGTGATGACTTCTATGCGATTTATGAAAACAAATTTATCGCGACTTTAATTCGTCGATTAATTGTTTTCGTGGAGAAGAGATATGACTATGTTCTTCACCAAGCTAAATTAAGAGATGTTGAACTTTTATATTTTAAAGGCAAGACAGAGATTGATGGCAGTGAAGTGGAGATTGAAACTAAGGTGAGATATTCTAAGCCTGCTCCTGATAGCGAACAAGATAAGTTAAAAGCCTTATTAAAACGTATTGAAGATGTTCGTAAATATTTACGTTTCTACACTTATAGTGAATTCATGCACATCTTAAGAAGAGAAAGAGATGTGAAGAATCCAATTTTACAAACTAACATTATTCGTAAAAACCCAAAGTATCGTAAATGTTACCAACTTTGGCAGTTTATTAACCGTTATCAAGAAAGTGGTCTTGAAGTTAAAGTCGAAGAAAAATATAGTCAATTATCTCCTTTAGAAATAGAAGAAATTAATAAAACAATGTTTGTTAATCTTCTTGCTTTAAAAGGGAAAGAGCCTTCAGTTAAGGTGGAAACAAAATCGAAGGTTTATAAACCAAGAATCTTAAATAACTATGATGATTCTTTATTTAGACCTGAACCATATTATGCTTCTCCAATTGAATTTGTGCGTGTTGACGATAAATATCGTGAATACAAAGAGAAATTAGAAGAACTTAATCCTCATCCAACCAAAGCTGAAGCTAATTATAATGCAGAAAAATATCTTGAAAATAAGATTAAAAGAGAAGAAACAAAACAAGTTGATTCTTTAATTAATCGCAAAGGTAAGGAAGTCGAAAAATATAATAAAGAACAAGACGCTTTATTAAAGAAAGAAATAGAAGAATTAGAAATCATCTCTGATATGGCGGAGCAAGAAGTAATTAAAGACCAAGAAGAAAAACTTGCTCCTTATAGAGAAGCAATTAAAAGAGACGCGATTGTGGATGATTCAATCTTCACAAATGATAGATCGCCAAATGAAGTAGTGGACGATTCTTTAACTACTGAACCAGTAGAAAATGTTCCTCCTATGGAAGAGAAAAAAGAAGGCAAAAGAAAACCACTAGAAAAAAAGAAAACCACACTTAAAAAGGCTAAAAAAGTGGTTAAAAGTGAACCTAAAGAAAAAGTAGAGGAAATAAAACCTCAAAATGAAGATTCTAAACCAGCGATAGAAGAAAAAATAGCAGTGGTAGAAGAACCTATTAAACAAGAACCTGTTAAAGAAGCTGAACCTATTAAGGAAGAAGTAAAGAAAGTTACTCCGAAAAAGAAGGCTAATAAAAAAGAGCAGGCGAAAGAAAGAAAAGAAAAACGTGAACAAATCCGTCAGGCGAAAATCTTGAAGGTCAAAACATCACGGAAAAAATTTGGGAAAAAGTAGTAATTGAGTATGGCTAAGAAAACCAATAGTAAAAAGGATAAAGTAAAGAAAATCATCGATTGGGTGATTACCGGAGTATTCGGTACTTTGATCGTGGTTTTATTAGGCATTCAAATTTATCAAAAAGTATCAGGCGATACATTTATCTTTGGTACTCAATATCCTGTCGTCTTAACTGACTCCATGGAACCAGATTATAAAGTAAATGATATCTTAGTGATTGAAAAGGTTGATCCAAGTGAAATTAAAGAAGGAGATGACATCTCCTTTAACTGGGATTTAACCGGAAATGGTGATGTTTATTCCATGACTCATAGAGTCCAAAGCGTTACCTATTATGATGATATTTTAGAAAATGATGGTTATCACTATACCTTTGTGACACATGGTATTAACTCTAATAGTTCCCAGTGTAGTGGTGATTGTACTTACCAAACACAGACATTCCACGAAAATGTCTTAATTGGTAAAGTAAAAAGAAAAAGTGGTTTTTTAACTGTTTGTTATAAAGCCTTTAAATCTTGGTGGTCTTTATTAATCTTAATCTTGATTCCATCACTATATTTAATCACCACTAGTGTGATTGATATTTGTAAAGGATTAGATGAAAAGCCCGCTGCAGAACAAGTAAATAATGAAAATAATGCTTTATCTAAATTAAGCAAGAAAGATATTGAACGATTAAAAAAGCAAATGTTAGAAGAAATGATTAGCGCAAAGAAAGGAGAAACAAAGAGTGAAAAAGAAAAAGAATAACGTTGAAGATATTTTAGGCGTGAAGGCGTTTAAGAGAGCAAAAAACAATATTATTTTTAGTGGAATTATTTTTGCTTTGGTGATTATTGCAGTTATTTTAACTTCCATTTTGCTTCCTAATGACCATTATATTGTTTTTACCTATACTTTAATCTTCCTTTCCCCATTAGCGACTTTATATTTAACTATCTCTGTGGTTCGTTATAAAGAAATGCTCACTAATCTTAAAACAATTGAAAACGAAAATGCTTATAACTTAGGCAAGAAATCACAT
>CAVEYA010000013.1:9997-23792 GCA_963619935.1 bacterium
TTACTAAAGTAATAAGAAAAGCCATTCATAAACATAAAAGAAAAAAAGGTAACTACCTTGTTGCCTTTACTGTTTCCAAAAGTTCGACGATGCGAAGCAGTTCAATTAAACAAGTAAACTCTTTAGTTTCTGATTATTTATATGATTATTTAGGTCATATAGAGAAATTCAAGAGCTTAGATTTTGTGTATTGTTTTTATCATGGTAATTTCATTATCTACACTTATGCTTCATTAGTGGATTTAAAAGAAATTATCTCAAATATTGAAAATGAAGTTTTTAATATCACAAAAGAACGCGATATTAAAGCTTATGTGCAACCATATTTTGGTATTGAAGAAATTCGTCCAGAATTATCATTAGCAGAATTAATGGATAACGCTTTAGTGGCCCGTGGGGCAGGTGAGAAGCGTTTTGAAAATATTACTTTCTACACTGCGGATTTAAGAAAAGATGCTTCAATCAAAGAAATCGATGATATTAAAAAGGCTATCGCGAATAACGAGATGGTGGTTTATTATCAACCAAAATTCCAATTAGAAACTAAAAGATTTATTTCTTCTGAAGCCTTAGTGAGATGGAATTCTCCAGAATATGGTTTATTATCACCAAATAAATTTATTAATAAAGCGGAGATTAGTGGCTTAATTCATGAAATCGATATGGCGGTTTTAAAACAAGTTTGCCAAGATTTAGCCACTTCTCGTAAGAAGGGTGAAAGATTATTACCAGTATCCATTAACTTCTCCTTATATGAATTCTATTCCCCAGCTTTCTTAAATGAAGTATTTGATATTATTCATAAAACTGGTGTAGCGACAAATTTAATTGAAATTGAAATTACCGAAACTACGACACAGGCTAATCCTTTTATGGCAATTTCCATTATTAAAAAATTAAGAGAAAGAGGATTTAGAATCTTAATGGATGATTTTGGTTTAGGCTTTTCTAATTTAGGCAATTTAAATCGTTTACCATTTGATGCGGTAAAGATTGATAAATCATTTGTCGATGGCTTAATTAGTGATAATAAATCACGTGAGATTGTCAAATTCTTAGTCTCTTTATGTCACGTTAATAAGATGGAAGTCATCGCTGAAGGTGTTGATAAGAGTGAAGAAGTGAGCATCTTAAAAAGATGTGGTTGTGATACGATTCAAGGATATTACTATAGTAAGCCACTCCCAAGAGATGAATATCAAAAATTACTAGCTTCTAATCCGTTTGAGGCAAAGGAGGAAAGTAAATAATGTTATTAATTGTTGGTAGTAACCGTGATGATGTCATCTACTTTCAAAGTATGATGAAAGATAAAAAAGAAGAAATCATCTTAAATAAATATAAGGCCACAGTGGGGATGATTGTTAATCAACCTGTAATGATCCTTCAAGATGTGCATACTTCTTATGTCTCTAGCGCTTTAGCGACTTATTTAATAAATAAATATTTTATTCTTTTAGTGTTCTGTGTTGGCACTTGTCAAACCTTAACTCCTGAATTAAAAGTGGGAGATGTCGCAGTTAGTGAGTTTGCGGTATTTGGTGATGTTGACCAAATTAGAACTTTAAGAGGAACTAAACTAGGTCAAATACCAGGATATCCACAACTATTTCCAAGTGATCCATATTTATTAAAAAATATTAATGACGTTTTAAATGATGTTAGTGGTATTACTTATAAAAATGTCACATATATGAATGCTTCTTTCTTCCGTCATGACCAGTCTTTATTAGAAGAACTTGGTTTAGAAGATAAGATTGCTAGTAAGAATAAACACCGCGTAATTGATGGAGAAACAACTGGCATCGCTTTAGCGTGCCACCTTTTCGATATTCCTTTTATTTCTATTAAAGTAGTGGAAGGGAAAGCGGGAGAAAAAACACCAATTGATGATTATGTAAAAGTTCTTGAGAAATTCTCATTAGTGGATAAAGCGATTATTTCTTGTATTGGTGAGATATCACGTAATGATGTCGTCAGAGAATAGGAGGAAACGTAATGAAAAAACCATCTTCTTTAAAACATTTTGTTAGCAAGAACTATTTAGCGTTAATTATTATCTTTTCTTTATTCTTATTAGACGGAATTGCTTTTAGTGTGATTGAAATTGTTTATCGTGATGTTGTACCAGGTTTTGTACCTCTTATTTTAGCGGGTGTAATGCTTGGATTATTTGTTGCGTTATTAATCATGTATATCGTCTTCTCAGAGAAGAGTTATCATCAATTTTATGAACAGCTTTATGAACAAAATAAAGATAATGTGAAGGTATTAATTAATAACCACACAAAGATGCATAAATTTGATGATGATAACATCATTGAATTTCAAGAAATGAATGAAATATATAAAGATGTTTCCCGTAAATTTAAAGGTAAAACAATTATTACCAGTGAAGCGGATTATTCTAGTGTTCCACTTACATATTTAGATAAAGAAAATAATATTGTAACTGCGGAAAGTTTAACTAAATGTATTACTGAATTAGTGGACACAACGGAATCATTTAGAAATGCTTTAATTGATTTCTCTTATGATTTAGGAGATGAAGTTATTGACCAAGAAGAAGCTTATAAAGTAATTGGTCAAATGAAAGTATTCTTAAATTACAATAACTTACTCGTGGGTGTGAAAGAAGATCATTTAGGTTTCTTAGTTTATATTCCTTGCTTTGATAATATCGCTCAAATTAATGAAGAATTAGAAGATTTATTAAGACATATCTCTTTAGTGAAAAAGACTTCTTTAGGTAAAAGAGTAGCGTCCCCAAAAGTTTCTTTTGTGGCGTACCCATATAGTAACGCGAAGGAATTATTAACTGATTTAAATATCGCAAAACGTGGTGATAAAGCGATTAATATTTTCTTACCGAAAAGAGAAACAAAGAGAAATGATAAGATGCTTCTCTCTTCTCGTAATATTAACCATATCGGTAAGATATACGAAAATATCGCGTTATTAAATCCTGATTTAAATAATGTCTCTAGTAGTGTGAACGAAATGAAAAAAGTTCTCGCGGAGATTGCGAATTATTATGGTTTTGATAATGCAGGTATTATTAATTATAACAACGTTAATAAGTCTTATACTTGTATCTATAACTACGCTCCTAATGGGGTGAACTTAATTAATGAAAATAAGAAGGTTTCTAATAAGTTTATTGACGCAATGTACATGATTAAAGAAAATGATAATTCTTATTATTTTGCTAATAAAAAACATTTAAATAACTCCGTTGCCTCTTTTATTGATAGCAACGATATCTCTTCTGGTTTATTTTATGTAATGCATAAAGACAACCAGTGTCTTGGTTTAATTTATTTTATTAATCAAGAAGATGATTTATATCTAGATGCTTATTTAAAGTCTTCTTTAATTAGTTTTGCTAATAAAATTGGTTCATTCTTAATGTCTATTGAAGATAGAGAACGTTCTTTAATTAACGAAAAGAAGTTTGATGATTTATTAAAGCTTAGCAATAATCTTCTTTATAGTATTAATCCGCTTGATTATTCATTAATTTATGTGAGTGATGCTTTAAAGGATATTTTAGGAGATGTTACGCTAGATATTCCTTGTTATAAAGCTCTATACCATAGTGATATCCCATGTAAGGACTGTCCACTTAAAAATAAAAAGAATATGGTGTCTTTACTTGCAAAAAGAAAACTAGAAACATCAATTGTGTTAAGAAATAAAAATGATAAAGCAACGCATTTATTATTAACCCCTGTAGATAAGAAAATTAAAACTAAAGATAGATATGACCAAGATTTCTTAGTTAATACATATTATTCTTATTTAGATAATTTAGAAAAAGCCTTTGTGACTAATCCTGGTGAAGTAGTTTATCTAAATATTGATAATGCGAATAAGATTATTAAAAAGTTTGGTAATGATGGCTACATTAAAGCAATTCGTAAATTATTCGATTTAATGGAGGAACAATTAGATTATAAATTTAATGTGTATTTATATAAGAATGATAATTTTGCGATTATTTTACCAACTACCAATAGAGATGAAATCATCGCTTTTGAAGAAGCAATGTATGAAGTTTCCAAAAAGATTACTGTAAGCGGGAAAGTATCTTCATTATCTATTACTTATTTTGATTTCCCATTCCCAGAAAAATATCAAACTACGCAAGAGTTTTTAAATCATGCGGAAAAAGTGATGAGTGGTTATCGTCGTGGAAAAAGAGAAGACTTTGTCTATTTTGATAACGATAAATTCCTTCGTAGTGCATCTCATGAATTATATATGCTGGCGAATATCGAAGAATCATTTAAACAAAATAAATTTAAGATCCAATTCCAACCAGTAGTGGCGAATAAAGATCGTTATATTCATAGCATGGAATTACTTTTAAGAGTGAATGATCCAAATAACGATAAACCACTTAATGTGGCAGAGGTTATTGATATTGCTTTTAAGAATCATCGTATTGATTTAATTAGTAACGCATTAGCGGATTGTATTAATAATTTGTATGCAACTTATTCATATACCTTCTTTAAATCAGTTGGATTAGACCATTTATCTATTAACGCTGATTATACTTATTTCAAAGATGGTGGTTTCGCCGAAAAATTAATTGCGTTGTCCATTAAAAATAATGTACCTAAGGACTTCTTAATGTTGGAATTAGGCGAAGATGAATTAAACGCACATTACGCACAGTTTAAAGAATGGGCAAATAATTTACCAGCTGAACTTGTTTGTGACCGTTATGAGGGCAAACTACTCACAATTGAACAGCTCCATGAATTAGGTGTCAGCCAAATTAAAGTATCACGTAATATTGTTAGTAAAGTATCTAGTGATATTGACGCACTTGGTAAAGCGCGTAAGATTCTTAATGAAGCAAATAAATATGGTATTACCGTTACTTATGTCGGTGTTGAAACTAGACAAGAAACTAACTTACTCCACGATGATGTAATTGACTTCTATTTCCAAGGCCATTACTTCTTTAAACCAATGGATGAAACTGATGCGTTTAAAGCATTACGTGAAGATAAGATGAAAGAAGTAGCGGATTTAAATAGCTAATCTTAAGCCTTATTAATAATAAATAGTATCTCTTATTTCCAATTTTAAAGTAATACGTTAAACCTATAAGAAAAGACCTCTTTAATTTTAATGATAGCAAATCATTATAGAGGTCTTTTTTTGATTATTAATATTTAACTTGCTGTAATTGAAATGACATTAGTACCGTGCGTACATGTTTGCCCATTAATCTTTACAGTATATGTATTAGAATCGTAATTAAATACATAAATCGTGCAACTAACATTAGAAGTAAAGGTTATTTCATAAGTATGAGTAGTGTGGTCAAAATATGTCTTAGCGGTCACTTTTGCTCCTGCTATTGAAATAAGATAGTAAAAGTTTAAAACTGTTCCTGAAACACGACTTTCAGCTTCATTTAAAGATCCATCATCATTATAGACTGCAGAACGATAACCAACTGTGCCAAATTCACCAATATTACCTGGAGCTTGTGTAAATTCAAATCTTGCACTGTTAATGTTAATAGCCCCATTATTTGTGCCTGGATTTACTCCAATATATAAGACATAGCGATCAACGGATGAAACGCTATAGGTTTCATCCTTGCATTTAACAACATCACCGTTATCATCATAAGTAGCGTAGACATTACCATCTGCATCTAACGCACAAAAACATAGTTTACCAATATTATTAATGTTTATGTTAAGCATATATGTGGTAGTGGATGCATCATCATCTAAGTCATAACAACCATTATCGGTAAAGGAACTTCTTGCTTTCGCGTATCCTGTACTTCTAGACTGTATTAATTCTGGGTAGGCATCAGAACCACTTGGTAAAGAATAAGTAACCGTTAATGTACCTAAATCTCTACTTCCAGAATTTTCCACATAAACCACAAGTGCATTGTCAGTATATTGTGTAGCGTAGAATTTACTTCCTACTTTATTAGCTATTCCTTTAGTTGTATCCGCTGTTGAAGCACCTGGAATTTGTACATAATTATTATAAAAATCAGCTTTGCCTACAACGTCCATAATATCAGGATTATAATAACCACCAATTTCATCTGCTATATAGTTAGCGTCACTATATTCAGTATGGAAGTATTTATAAATACAGACATCTTGCATACCGTTGGTATAACAAGAAAATAAGGTAGAGGCAGCATTATATTTTAATAGTTTGTGTGTGTTATCACCTTGTGCAGTTATTGTGGCTGTTCCGGTAGAAGATATAGTTATTGACCATATACCATTCTCATCGCTATTTGTTTCTCGAGTTTTTAATTTATGATCACTGCTTGATGCAGCGTATAAATAACCAGAATAGGTAGAGTCATAAAAAGTCCAAGAACCAGATGAACCACCTAAAGTTAATTGAGCTACTGTCGGATCTGTTGTACTGTCAAAAGTTATTTGATTATCCGATTTAGTTATTGAAACCGCTCCTCTATTGTCTGAATTTTGCTTCGTACTTAAAGCATAGTCATAATTACTTGCCACAATAGCAATCGTGTCACCTGCTGTTAAAGAAGATATGCTGGTAACTTTAATCCAACCATCCGCTAATGTGGCTTTATAGGACACTGTTGAATTAGAAAAGTTAAATATTATTGATTCTGAATCGGTTCTCTTAACTGTAAATAATTCGGTATATGTAGTGGTGTTTAAAGCACCAACATAGGTGTCATAAATTAAAATGTTCTTTTCATCTGTTGAAATAGTGGATGTATATGATCTAACTACACTATGGGAAATATAAGCAGCGATTGTACTAGCCTCATTTCTTAAGAAAATGTAAGGCATTTCACCTTTTGTAGTTTTATCATAACAGGCAAATAATTTATATTTATCGCCGTTGTTACCATTATTAAATAACATGTACGGAGTATATGCATTGCCAACGTTTTGAATTGATGCGGTATATGTAGAACTATTTATGCTTATTGTCCATAAACCGTAATTGTTACTATCTAATGTAGTTTCTGTTCTTAAATAGTTGTTACCACTAGATTTTTTACCAGCTGCGTATAAATAACCACCCTCATTATTGTTGTATGTTTTATCATAGAATGCCCAACCATTAGTGTTTTGTTTTAATTCAATCTCACATAAATTAGGAACATTACTAATATAGTTATTGGTAACTGTTGCATTAGTGGTGCTTCTATTGTTGCCGTTTTGGACTGTGGACATGACATAAATATCACCCGTATAACCAGTACCAATAGCAATAACACTGCCATCAGTTAATACACTTGCGTCAGTTAATAAATCATATGTAGCGGTAGTAGAATCTTTATCTTCTTCAACATTACCTATATCAAATATTGTTGGATCAGTTGTACCAGATGTATGCTTTGCTTCAATACCGCTTGAGGAAGCTAATAATGCCTCATCATGACTATTAATTTTCAAAGAAATAGATGTTTCAGGCCCTTTAATATTGAATGTTAAAGCATCTTTAAATGCATCAGTAAATAGTAAGCTACCTTCATATGTTTTTTGTGTTAAATATTTTTGGTTCGCTGGTGAATAGATATAATAACCAGTTTGCTCATCACTACTTTTTAATGTGGCTACACCTTTGGAGTTTTCTAATTCTTTAAAGACAAAATAATAATCATCTTCATTACTAGAATCTCCTGGTGCGGTTGATGTGACTGATAACGTTGGAGAACTAGTAGTGCTTGAATCATCATAATACAAATAGTATTTAGTGTTACTAATAGTAAATGAGATATAGAAACAATTGAATTGAATTGTTTGCTCTTCACCTGATGTGGAAGACACAACAGCGTATTTCCATCTTGTATTAGTGCTATCCCAATAAACATATTTACCATCTTCATCATTATTTGTTGGTTCATGATCTAATTCAGTTGTAGTGGTGGACAATCGATTAAAATCTTCACCATCTTTATAACGAATATTTTTGACCACTGTGTCACCAGAAGTATAACCAACAGTAGATAATGAAGCATCGTAATCACCTTTGAAGTTACTATTCATTGAGTATGAATCATCAGTGGTGTTTTGACTCACCGCATCACTAAATTTATTACTAGATACATTATTAACATATTCAGTATTTCTACTCTTCAATCCTTTGCCTGATAAACTATCGTAGTTAGTGTCTAGATAATTATGTACAAGAGTAGGATTTAAATCAGAACGATATGACGCAGTCGCTGCATCAGTGCGATTAACTACATCTACTCTACCAAAATAACTATAAGTATTTAAAATATCGTAATTACCACTTGCAGCCTCACTGTTATACATTTCGCATTCATTAATATAAACATTATTGAATTGGCTATCTGCATCATATATATGGCCACATAAATAACCAATATTTGCCGTTGTAGTGTGTGATGGAGAATGCTGAGTAGGATTAGATTCTGGATTTGGATTTTTAATATCAATATTTACATTATAAAAATATGTATTGTCCACGGTTGCTTTTTGGTCACAATAGCCAAAGACACCAATATCTGCTCTGCCATCACCATTAATATATAAATTCTTAACTGTTAAATTATTGCCATTAATATGACCTGTAAATGGATGGATTGAACTACCTAAAGGCAATATCGCTTTATCGCTTTGGTAATAGTTCATATTTAAATATTTAGAATATCTTTCTTGAGTCTCACTATCATCTACCCATTGGAGAACGCCATTATCATCATATTCATAAAATTCAGCGTACCCATCTCTATCCATATCTTTGCCGAGTTGGAAATATAAATGGCCATCAGCAAATCCTTCTAGATTAGATTCTTGAAGGTACACCAAGTTCCAATAGTGTATTGGTCTTGTAATAATGTATGGATCAGTTTCTGTGCCAGACCCTGAATCAAAATAAGATGTAATGACGGAACTATATACATCATAAGGTTTAAATACATCTACTTCTGAAAACCATGCGACACATGAAAGAATAAGGGACACGGTGCTTGCACCTAATAATGTTCCCATTAACGCAATAATTTTAGTTTTTTTAGATTTTAAAATATTATGCATATAATCCTTTCTAGTTGTTGTAAACGATTGTAATGCTCTTTATAAAGAGAGCACGCGCGCTAGTCCCCGCTATAAAATATATTGTAATTTCACCTGAAGATGTTCCAGTTCCACCCAAAGATGAAGTGGCACCGGTGTCTCCAGTCCAATAGCATGTTGATGTCTCTGGAAGGTATGTAGTATTGCCAACGGTTATTTCGATTGTATGAATCCCCCGATACGATCCACACTCTACATACACTGATTTAATTATTCCAGGAACTTGACTTGTGGATAATGTAACATCTGTTGCCTTTCCATTTGCGCCAACTTGGACGCAGCCATTGAAAAAATTTCTACTATCATTTTCAGTCGATATGTTCCACTGTATTTTGTTTAGTGTTACTGTTGCTTCTGTTGCTTTTCCTAAATCGTTTGCTGTTTTTGCAGTCCAAGTATATGTATGATCTGTAGAGGTTATAACATTAATAGTGATTTCAGCATAATTGCCATGTGCACATGTTGCTCTAACGACTACATCACCGGTAGTAACACCAGTAATGGTAGCGATGTTATCAGCTTCTACTAATGATGCATAGCTACCTCCACTAATAATTTGCCAACTTGTTATTGAACATGAGCTAGTTGAGCATGACGCTTCAAGATATAATGTTTCATTCACATATACTGCAGTTGTTCCACCATCCGGTGTAATTGTAATTTCGTGCAATTCGCTTACTGTAATAGTACAGGTATCACTGACTTGGTTAGCACCTGTTCCCGCAGTTGCAGTAATAGTACAAGTGCCTGCACCGACAGAGGTCACCTTACCTGTTTGATCCACTGTTGCAATAGACGTATCACTAGATGTCCATTTAATTGCGGAATTAGATGATCCGGTTAATTGTTTTGAATCGCCTTCAACAAGAGTTATTGAATCTTCACTAATGCTTATGGTTATTGCCTCAACTGTAATAGTAATAGTAGCACTTGCAGATTGTGAACCGTCACTTACAGTACAAGTAATATTTGCAGTACCTGCCTTATATAAGTAGAGCACTGCAGTGTTTGCTTCTGGTTCAACTGTTACTGTAGCTGCGTCACTAGATGTCCAAGTGTATGTAAGAGTTTTACCACTAAAGTTAGCCGCTACTGCGGTTAATCCCTCAATGGTGTCTTCTGCTACACCACTGACTGTAGTGACATCATTTGAATTTTGTTGAATTTTTACTGTTTGTTCTTTGACAGTAATAGCTTGTTCACATGTTTTTGTAACGCTTTTATAAGTATAACTGAAAGTAACTTTTGTGTCAGAAGTAGTTAATGGAGATGTTTTATCGTTAGTAAAACCAGTAGTTAAATCTTTAGTTCTAGCACCATTATTGAATGATGCGGTTAAAGTTGTACCATCACTAGAGAATGTGTCGCCTTTATTATATATAGTTTTTGTTGGTGCTGTTTTAACACTTAATCCAGTTAATTCTAAAGCTTTAACTTCCATAGTGTATGTAGCTGTTTGACTAATACTACCTTCAGTGTATTTCACTGTCACAGTGTGTTCTCCTACAATACTTGTGTCATTACCAGTAAAACTAGTAGGAGTGACCTCTTTAGTTTTGCCACTTGAATATGTGGCAGTACATTTACCACCAAATTCAAAAGTGTCACCTTCATAAAATACGGTATTAGGATTAGATACACTAATGCCAGTTAATAACGATTGAGTGACATTGATATTGTATGTAGTTTCAACGGTAACACCGTTTTCGGTATAACTGACAGTTACTGTTTTTGCACCAGCAGTAGTTAAATCATTACCTGATAATGTTACTTTATTAGTTACATCTTCACTTGTAGCGTTATCATAGTACGCAACAACGGTTGGCGTTACAAATTCAGTATCATCAGTAAAATATTCAGTTTTATTAGCGTTAGTCACTTCGATTCTTGAAACTGATTTAGTTACTTCACCAGCACCACGTTTGTACAGTTGAATTGGATAAATTGTCTTGGTATTTGTTGATGCTCCGTCGTTTATTTCTGTAGTACTTTTATAATATCTAAATCTTAGCCCAGTTTGTTTATTAGCTGTTATTGTGCTTGAAGCATTATATCTTAATATTGGACCATTGCTTCCAGTTATTAGAATATTTCCATTTTCATATGAAATAGTATTTATATAGTCACATGAAGTCGATGAATTTAAACCTTTGCTATCTGAGCCAGTATCACCAATATAGTAGCCTGATGCCGATTTTATTGAATAACCTGTAGAATAAGGCTCTATTATAAACTGATAAGCACTGTAAGAACTTGAAATTGTATTATTAGAAATTGTCACGTTTTGAGTATTTGCACCAACATCTAACTTTGTTAGTGAGCCATCAAATATTAATGAACTACCCTCATAAACAATTAAATATTCGCCTGACCAATCATCAAGATTAGAAGTTACTTTTTTATAATCTCCTGTGCCGGCTTCTAAAACAGTTACAGAGCAAGTTTGATATTTACTAATATTGTTCACTGAATCAGTTGCGGTTACAGTGACTATAACTGCATCAGTTGTGATACCTATATATCCAATTACTGCTTTGTTTGAATCAGTTGAGTCTGGTGTAACTGTAACTTTGCTGCTATCAGAAGTAGTCCAATTCCAAGAGACTGAATTATCAAAATTATGGGCAGTGGCTACAATAGTGACTGAACCACCTACTGTGCCCTTTAAAGTTGTGTAATCTAATGTGACATAAGGTTCATTTTTAACCGTAATGCTATAAGTGGTAGATTTAACAATATCATCTTCAGTATAGGTAACTGTAATTACTTGATTACCTAATGCATTACCGTTATAGCCACTGAAGACACATTCAGAAGCGCTGATGGATGAGTGGGTATTATCGCTATAATAAGCAGTAATAACTCCATCACCAAAAGTAAATTCATCACCAAGATAGAATGTTTTATTGTAATTGCCACTGACGGTAATGCTTGTTAATTCGACATTAGCTACTGCATTAGCGTCATATTTATATAACTGAACAGCCTTATTGCCATTACTGCTATAGTATCTAAATCTAGTACTATTTTTACCAGAGTTATATCTAAGATAGTGTCCATTTTTACCTTTAATCTCTATTTCACTGTTATTGATGCCTAATTCATTAGTGCTGTCACTACTTGTGTTAACAGTTAAACCTCCACCGGTGTCACTAGTTGTATCAGTGATATTATATCCTGATGCTGATCTTAATAATTTTGTGTCTGTATTATAGGCATATCTGGAATTATATGTTGTTTCGGTATTTGCGATTCTTCCTTTTTTAGATTCAACCGGAATATAGTTACAAGCTGAATCCATATTAGTGTCACCGGAATTAGTTAAACTTCCATCCATCGCTGCATTGTGTTCACTATAACCAATTAAATAGTCTCCACTCGTTAATTGACTTTCATCAGTGACTTGAACATAGGCTCCGGAATATGATTTACCAATTCTAAAATTAAGTTCGATGATATCGCCACTTAAATCAATTTCACCGCTTAAAGAAGCGCCCCAACTGTTTAAATAAAAATCAACGAGGCTTTGTTTATAAGAACATTCAATATAAGTGACAAGTTTCTTTACACTTGAATTCCCACAATCAAACTGTGGAATTAAAGTGATTTGGTGTCTTCTTACTTTATTAGGTGTTTGATTATTTACAGTTAAAAAAGCAGTGGACGATTTTTTACTTTTAAAATAATTAGTAGCGGTATTGTAACGTGTATTAGCACTGGTTTCATCAATACTTTCATTAACTACTACTGGTGTTGTTGGATCGCCAGCAGTGTAATAGCTACCGACTGTAGCTTTAAATTGTGCAATATTTGATGTAAGACTACGAACATGTTTATCACCATCATAGACAGTCTCATTACCACATTTAATATCGACATATAGTTGATCACCGCTGGTGAATAAATCACCATCATCAAATGTCATTGTTGCTTTTAACAAAACATTAGAATGAATATTTCTAGAAGTAATGTATTGATCATAAGGATCAAGATAATAATCTAAAACATTATCAGAAGATATACCGCTTTTTAAGTCATCATCATAACGTAAGATTTCCCAAGTTAATTTACTATCTGGTACAGCACATTGCACACTCATACCAGTTGCGGACACTCTTCTATTTTCTCTAAACCAAGCATATGTCGCTGTAGCGGCGACAGTTAAAGTAAAAGAAAGATTAGCAATACCTGCTGCAACCGTGAGAATTTTCTTTTGCTTACGATTCATATCTTTCCTTCCTTAATTAATAAAAATACCAGATGCCTAATTATTGGCAGCTGGCTATCTTTTAATTAAGACCCTATAGTTTTGCGTCACTACATTACTGTAGTTTTGCTTTTCGCGTCTGATTACGAATATATTTTATATATTTATGCGTAGGCACGCAAGAGATAAAGTTTAATTTTCAAAAAATTGAATAGAAATTGATCATTATTTTCTATATTAGAATTGAAAATTGATATTTATGTGTACTCAAATTATAGAGGCATTAGAAATATCATTAAAATATTAAACAGTAAAAGATAAATTAATTAAGCCAATCATCGCCGTTAATTGTCTTAAAATGCCGAGTCTTTCGCTTTACTGCAGGTTCACCTAATGATACCAGAAGCGCAAGTAATAAATATATGAATAATAATGGATTTATTACAAGAGTAATTATGTATAAGAATAAAACTGTTAAATCGGTAAAAGTGTAGAA
>CAVEYA010000014.1:0-5119 GCA_963619935.1 bacterium
ATATATATATATATATGCCACACAAAAATTTAACATAAATAATGGTACTCACCTTTAAAGTGAGTTTTTCGCCGTTTCGGTTATTTAAAAAAATCGCCAAAAAGGTGAATATTATTGTCGTGGAGGGTTGATCTATGACTATTGGAGAAAGAATTAAAGAATTAAGAATTAAAAATAACTTAACACAAAAGGATTTAGCGGATCAGTTACATGTTACTTTCCAAACTGTTAGTAAATGGGAGAATAACACTAATGAGCCTGATTTAGCGACAATAAAAGAATTATCAAAAATCTTAAATTGTTCAATTAATGATTTATTTTCAGATTCAGATAAAAAAGAGGAAGCAAAAGAAGACGAACCAGCTAAACAAGAAGAAGTTTCACCTATACCTGCCCCTACACCAACAGTAATTATTAAAAAAGAATTACATGTGTGTAATAGATGCCATAAAGATATTGAAGAGGGTGATTTAGCAATTGACACTGTAGCAGTGAGAACTAGGCACGCTCGTCATCATATTACTACATATAATAATGTTTATTACCATAAGCAATGTTTACTAGCAGTCAAAAATGAACGCGCTAAGCAAGAAGCTATAAAAAGAAAAGCTAAAACCGCAAAAGGAAAGAAGTGGTCCTTTGGTTGGGGCATCTTTGCTGGTGTAGTTGGTTTAGGCATTGCACTAGGTGTTTTCTTTGGTGTTGCTCAATTCCAAGAATTACATGTCGCTTTAAAAATATTATTTAGTGTTTTAGTAGGATATGGTTTATTTGCTGACTTATATTGCATTATTTCTGGATCTTATATTGGCGAAGTATTCGTTAGTGTTTCATCTTGGTCAATCAAGTTTCCAGGATTAATCTTTTCTTGGGATATAGATGGTATTAAGTGGTTTATCGCAATGAAGATATTATTTGCAATTATAGGATTCTTTATTGGCTTATTTGCTTTATGCTTTGCGATAGCGTTAACCATGTTCTTATCAATTATTTCATTCCCATTTGTTCTTGTTCATAACATTAACAATGATTACGATGATGCATTAGTAAATTAAAAAGGAGTTTTCAATGAAAAAGAAAAGTTTATTAATCATTTCTATTTTATTAGGTTTATTCCTATCGGGTTGTGGCGCAAAAGAGAACACTCCTGATACCCCTGTCGATCCCGATGTAGTTGATCCAGATGGTGGTGATGGGGATGGTGGGGAAATTCCTATTGACCCTGATAATCCTGACCCTCCAGTAGAACCGGTTAATGAAGATTTTAAAGATGTTTATTTTGATTCTAAAACTATTACTTATGATGGTAAATCTCACATTCTTGACGAAGTGAGAGGGGCACCAGAAGGTACAAATATTGTTTACACTGGCAGAAATGAATATGTAAATGTTGGTACATACACCGCTAGTGCGACATTATCTAAAGCTGGTTACAATAATAAAACCTTATCTGCTACATTAACGATTAGTAAATCCGCAATTAGTGGTATTACATTTACGGATAGTACGATATCTTATGATGGACAACCACATACTTTAACTGTTAGTGGAACATTACCAAGTGGAACATCTGTTCAATATATTAATAATGGCCCATTTACTAATGTAGGCACTTATAAGATGCAGGCAGTTATCAGTGGTGCTAATTACGATGATTTGACCTTATCTGCCACTTTAACTATTAAAAAGATTAATATTACTGGTATTACATTTAATAGCAGCACGATTGTTTATGATGGACAACCTCATAGCATTGCTATTACTGGCACTTTACCAAATGGTGGTAGTGTTACTTACACTAATAATGGTCCATTTACCAATGCTGGTGTGTATCAAGCAAAAGCAGTGATTACTGCGCCAAATTATAATGATTTGACCTTAACCGCTACATTAACTATTAATAAAGCACAATTCACAGGCGTTGAATTTAAGGATGCTGAATTTGAATATGATGGTAATCCACATTCTATTGAAATTACTGGTGCTTTACCAAGTACTGCTACAGTAACTTATTCTTCTGATGTAAGTGGCGTGACTAATTCTGCTACTGATATTGGTGAATACAATATTACAGCAACTATTAAAGATAATAACTTTGTCACTAAAACTTTAACCGCAAAGATGACAATTAAAACGGAAGATGATGAAAGATATTTAAAGTGGTCTGACGATACTTTGTTCTTCCAAAATGCTAAAGATGATAATTATTTCTATAGTTTTAATGAAGCAGATTCAAAATTAATTAAGGCTGGTTATGACAATGCGGTAGATATCATTGAATATTCTACTGATAGCGTGATGTTTGTTTCTAAATCATTGATTCACTCTGCTATTAAGACTGCTGCTTATGACACATCAAAACAAACTGTTGATACTTCTATTGCACTTACTGCAAAAGCAAGATATGTCCAATATGGCGGTTCTAATATTGTTTATTATGTAGTTAATGGTTTAACACAAAATAAGTCTGGCATTTATAAAGCAGATTTAACTAATGAAGAACCAGTTATCACCTGTTTAAGTGTTGGCAAAGCCAAATACTTAACATTAGTGGGCAATAAACTTTATTTTGCAGATGGCGATAATGGATACAAATTCTCTTCAATTTCTACAAGTGGAGAAAACCAAACAAGAACTTTAGTCGTTAATGAAAAGATTAATAATCTCTATTACAACTCTGGGTATTTCTATTACACAGTTAATAACTTGGCTGGAGATTATATTGAACGTTATTCAACTGTGAATGGCAGAAGAAAATTAACTAGCGACGCGGGCATAGATCTTTGTTACATTGATGGCTATATCTATTACATTAATGTTGATAAATTAAATACAATACTTTATGGTGAAGGCATTTATAAAGTGAATGCTTCCCCAATTGCGGATAATAATAACGCTGGCACAAAAGTGATTGAAAGTACGCAAGGTGTTTGCTCCTTAACTTCCGATGGCACAAATCTATATTACTATGATATGGATGGCTATAAATTAGTTAAAGCACAAACTGATGGTACTTTTGTAAAAGATATTTTGGATGGCTTTGTTAAGCCTGAACCATCTACTCCTGTTTCTACGGGTGGAGATTTAGAAGAATATAATGGAGTTCTTTATTATCTTGATATTTGGGATGAAAAGACACTTCATTCTTATAATCCAACCACAAAACAAAATGTAAGATTAACTTCGGCAAAAGTTGATAACTTCTCAATTATTGGTGATGTTCTTTATCTTAATTTAGTTACTCGTTTAGTGAATAATGATATACATCGTTATAACTTGAAAACTGGTGGTGATTTAGAAAATATTAGCAGTCAAGATGGCAATGAATTTGTTAGTGATGGAACTTATTTGTATTACGCAAAAGATAATGAAGCTGGTGCCGCAACAGCGATTACGAGAATTGATTTAGCTAATTATGAAACAACTACTGAAACTGATATCTATGATAAGGGTGTATCTAATTTAAGAATGGCTAATGGCAATTTATACTTCATTGATGGATACCAAATTTATTCCATGGATTTAGACACGTTAACTACCACAGAAATTAAACCTAATGACAAATCTGTTCATACAACAGCGTTTGATATTGATGGCATAAATATTTATTATCGTGAAATGTATTCCGTTGGTTATTTATTAAAAAGATTAAGTAGATATAATATGTTAACTGGTACATATTCCATGATGGTAACTAAAAGTACTGATCCGATTAGTATTGTTTATAAAAATGGATACGTTTATTACTACAACGATACAACTGATTCAAGTGTGAATGGTTTATATAAGGTTAGTGCTAGTGCAACTGAAACTACAGGCATAACAGTATTAGCGTGTAATACAACCTATTATGCAACTACATTCGCCTTTGTTGGTAGTGATGTCTATTTCCTTAATTACAATGCTGTATCTATTTATGGTGATAGTCATATCTATAAAGTTCCATTAGCTGGTGGAACACCAGAAAAAATTGCTTAAATAAAAAGGTTTTGTTATGAATATTGAAACAAAAATTGTTAAAAAAGAAGTTACTGAATATCTTAATTTTGGTTGGAAACAAACTGAAACTAATAGAGTTCGTTCTGGTGAACACATCATACGAATATGTTTTAGCGCGTGACAAAGATATGCCAAACTACGCGCAACTAGCTAACTTAGAAAGACAATATATCACTTTAAAAGCACAAAAAAAACATATCAACCAATTGATGGTTTACTTTGTTTATTAGCCTTTCTATGTCTTATTTTACCTGGAATTATTTATGTAGCTTATAAATCTAACCAAAAAGATGAAATAGAAAAAAATAATTCCATGATACAAAGTAAAATGAACGACGTTTTAGCAAAAGCTAGAACGTTAAGATAGTTTAATCTATAACCTAAAAGGACGATGTTCATTCATCATTCTTTCTTTAATTTTTACTATTTATTACATATCAATGTTAATGATACTATAAAGACAAAGAGGTAAACATTATGATGACAAAAAGAGTTGGTGCTTATTTAAATAATAAAGGTGTAAAGAAAGCACCTGCATGTGATTACAAAGCAGATAATAATTTTATGCAAGTAGCGATTGATGAAGCTAGAAAGGGTATTTATAACCAACATGGTGGTCCTTTCGGTACTTGTATTGTAAAAGACGGTAAGATTGTGGGCGCTGGCCACAATATGGTAGTAAAGAATAATGATTCAACGGCGCATGGTGAAGTATCCGCAATTAGAAACGCTGAAAAAGCATTAGGAACATTTGATTTAAGTGGTTGTGAATTATACACAACTGGTGAACCTTGCCCAATGTGTTTAGCGGCTTGTATGTGGGCTAATATTAAGATTGTTTATTATGGGTGCACAATCGCGGATAATGCGATTATTGGCTTTAGAGATGAAGCATTTGATAATAAATTCGGTGGGCGTAAAGCCTTTAAAGATTATTTAATCGAAATGGATAGGGATGCTTGTTTAAAACTATTTAATGAGTATCTCACATTAGATAGAACTAACTATTAACATTTCTTATTAAAAGTAATACCTGATTCTTCTTTTGGTAGTTTATATAATCGATCATCTAACAATTTTTGTTGTTTATTCTTATATTCAGTTGGTGAAATTTTATATT
>CAVEYA010000014.1:5129-13194 GCA_963619935.1 bacterium
CCAAGCGATTTTTTCAATTTATAATGATTATTTTTACCTTTTATTAAGAAATTTCTATAAATGATTTATGGTCTTATATAAAATAATTTCGTAAGAAATGGCAGGTATTAAATATGAAAGTAATCGCACTTATCGCTCACGATAATAAAAAGAAAGATATGATTAAATGGGCTCAAGATAATAAAGAAGTGTTAGCTAAATATAAATTATGTGGTACAGGCACAACTTCTAAATTAGTGAGTGAGGCCACTGGATTAGAAGTAGAAGGATATTTATCTGGCCCTTATGGTGGTGACCTGCAAATTGGGGCAAAAGTGGCCCAAAAACAAATTGATATTGTGATATTCTTCTGGGATCCACTTCAAGCTCAACCTCATGACCCAGATGTGAAGGCTTTATTACGTATTGCCGCGTTGTATGATGTGCCTATCGCCACAAATATTGCGACTGCGGATTATATTCTGCATTCAAATTTATTAACTAAATAATCATTAGTGTAATTATATAAACCGACTATATTTTTTAGACACACTAACGAAAAAGGCAAGAACTTGCAAAAAAAGTGAGTGAACTTTAAAAAATTAAATATTTTCTAATTTATTTAATTAGAATTTTTTCACAATTTGCGTTTTTCCTCTTTGTATTATAATATATAAGTAAATTAACTTATAAATTATATACACGTATACACGGGAGGTTTTGCTATCCATGGAAATTAAATTAAAAGAAAAAACCAATAATTTATTTATTACTGAAAGAGAATATTTCCCTTTAATCTTTAAATTTAAGAATGAACATCCTGATTATGATATTAAGGTCATTAGTAAAGATGAATTAGTGGGTAAATTATCTTTCACTTATTATGACGACCCTGTTCCTACTTTTATTGAAAATAATCATGAATACACAAAAGCGAGAAAGTATAAAACATTATTACCAGTTGTGGATGTTACTAAACATCCTGAACTTAATCGTTTATATAAAATATTAAAAGAACAAGATAATTTACAATATGACCCTTACGGTGTACTTGAATTAAGTCATAAACATATCTACTTATTAGAATGCGAAGAAGATGAAGAAATTAAAAACCTATTAAACATCAATAATTTAAGTTATGAATTATTATCTTTTACTGATTTAGGTATTAACCCTATTAACCCAATTGAAGATGAGATTTTCACCATTACTGAATTTGATAATAAATTTGATCAATATATGATGATCTTCTCTGATATTCGTCGAATAATTCTTAAAGATTCATCTTACAAAGATAAATTAAAGATCCTAATTAATGATGATTCCGATATCTTTTATGTAAATTTATGCTCCTCATTATTTAATATCCCTGTGAGTATGGACACTTCTAAACCATTAATCGCGAATGCGGATATTAAACATAAAATGGACGTTATTCATAAAGAAAAAGACTTCATTATTAAAGATGAAGAATTAAATAATCCTTCTTTAAAAACATTAGATGACGTTATTCAAACTTATCATTTAGATAAATTAGAAAGTTTTGAATATGCTTACGCAAATCTATTAGAAATCTTATCTTCTAACTGTGTCAAAGAAGAAAAAGAAGATAAAGGCATTATCGTTACTAGATTATTTAATATCGACACTGATGCTTATATTTATATTACAAATTTTCAATTTAATGCTTTCTATAAGGAATACGCAGATAACAACGTCTTAAATGATGCAGAATTAAAAGCGTTACACGCGAATACTAGTTATATTAAGACCTCATTAGATAGAAGAAAGAAATTAAACTATTTGAAATATAGTCATATCTTATTATGTTCTAGAGTAAAACAACATTTGTCTGATTCCATTTATGATTCACAATTTGCGCAAGAATTCTTCATGACAAAGGTTCATCAAAAATATCATTTAGATGGTTGCTACACCACTAGTGCGAAAAATGTTTTAACAACTAAGATTAATGATGATAACTATATTCGCACGAATGGATATGACCATCGTTATAAAACAATCAAAGTTAATGAAGAATATAAAAAGAGATTTATTAGAGATAAATGGTCAGTCACTAATTTAGAAGGATTCTTAAACTGCCCATTTAAATATTATTTATCCAATATCATTCCAAGTGATGATATGGAACTTCATACTGCCTCTAAAGGAACATTAATCCATGCGGTGTTTGAAGATATTTATCATGATGATTTTGATTTTGAAACATCATTCCAAAAGGGATTAAAAGCTTATCAAAATAATGCGATAAGAAAAGGTGTTACTCTAACTAAGAAAGAAGAAACTTGGATAGAGATTATTAAAAGTTGGTTAGAAAAATTTGTTAAAACTTATCTTTCTATTAACAAAGAATACTTAAAAATCGTGCCTAATAATCATGATTATGAAAAGAAAGTAACTTTTAATCTTGTTGATGAAAATGGCAAGACATACGCCTTTACTGGCTTTATTGATAAAGTCTTATGGACTAAATATAACGATAGAGAATTTTACACAATTCTTGATTACAAGACAGGGAATGAAGAATTCACTGCGAAAGAAGTATGTATTGGTAAATCGATTCAATTACCACTTTATTACTACGCTTTAAGTCAACCAAACCAAGAAGATATTACCAATGGATATGAATTTGGAGGATTTGGTATTCAACATGTTTATTTTAGAACACCAAAGAAGGCTATTTATGATAGTGGTAAAGGTTTAACAAGCGAAGATACTTTAATTACTAATAGTCGTTTATCAGGTATTAGCAAAAATGATTTTGATTATTGGCACAGTGTTGACCACTTTGGTCTTAAAGATAAAGATGACGGCTTTAAACAACATGGTGGTAAAGTCATCGCGAGAAGTTCAACATTTAATGAGCCAGATGGTGATGAAACTATTAATAGTAAACTAACGGAATATAAATATAACTTAAATGACTTAGTGGAAGACGCAAAAAAGTCCGCGATAAGGATTATTCATCAAATTGAAAACGCTGATTTTAAAATTACTCCAACCACGAATAAGTTAACTAACTACAATACAACATATATTGCATGTGGTTATTGCCCATACCATGATGTTTGTTATCGTAGTATCGCATTAGACGCAAAAGATTATCGTTTAGAAATGAACAAGCGTTTTGATGCACTCAAAAAAATAGAAAGTGAGAAATAATATATGGCAAATAAAGCTCAACAAACTGCGATTGATAGTCCAGTTAATCAAAATGTATTAATCTCCGCCGGAGCGGGTTCTGGTAAAACAAGAACTTTATCTGACAAAGTATTTGCTTATATCGATACAAATCAGATTAAACCAAGTGAATTACTTGTTTTAACTTTTACCAATAACGCTGCTCATGAGATGAAAACACGTATTATTCAAACCTTTAAAGATAATGGTAGATATGGCTTAGCAAATGAAATGGCGAGTGCGCATGTCCAAACATTTGACTCATTCTCGCAATATCTTGTTAGCACCTATTCTTCAAGATTAAATATCTCTGATCAAATCGCGGTGGCGAATCAAGATGTGATTAATGCCCAAAAACGGGCGATTCTAGAAGAAATATTCCAAGAATACTACAATAATCCACTCAAGTGTGAAAGACTTCTTAAAACGCTTAAAAAATACAATATGGTGGATGACTCTTCTACGAAGGATGTGATTCTTGATTTAGATATTAAGTTAGATGGTTTATTACCAAGTAAGAAATTAGACTTCATGAATAACTATGAAACTAAGTTCTTATCTAAAGAAGCTTTTAATCGTTATATCGATATTATTGTGAACTGGTGTAAATCAGTAATTAAGACTCGTTTAATTGAATGTGGTTTCTTAGAAAAACATTACGATACATTAGAAATAGATATTAACTCGATGGGTGTTGAAAAGTTTAATGTCTTAAAGAATATATTCAAAGATAAGAAAAACTTCGATATCGATTATCGTTATCTTGTCTTTTCTAATAATGAATACACACAAGAAACATATTTAGAAATTAAACAAACACTTGATTTAGATGGTGAGGAATTTATTAAAGCCGCTTATGAATTGATGACTGATAAAAATAAATTAAAAACCTCTACTTCAATTAAGAAATTCAATGATGATGTGAAAGAAAAAGACATTAATGACTACATGCGTCAACTATTTAAGAGTGAAAAAAGAGAATTAAAATACTTAGGACGCATTCCAACTGATTTAACTGAGGCTTATGAACAAATTGTTAGCTCTAAAGAAGATATCGAATTATTCTTTGAAATTATTCAAGAATTAGATAAACGTTTAGATGATTATAAAGCCACGACAAATTGCTTTACTTTTAGTGATATCTCAAAAAAAGCATTAGCGTTGTTAACAGAAGAAAAATATGCCGATATTGCGGAGGAAATTAGATGTAGATTTAAATACATCATGGTGGATGAATACCAAGATACGAATGATTTTCAAGAACTATTCTTAGATAGTCTATTAAAAGAAAATAAACAAGGCGAAAGAGCCCATTTATTCTGTGTTGGCGACGCAAAGCAATCAATTTATGGATTTAGAAATTCAAATGTTCAATTATTTAGAAATAGACAAGCTCTTTATAGCGTGAAGACACCTGAACATGAAGTCATTGCGATGAACATGAACTATCGTTCCGCACCTAAGCTATTAGATGATATAAATTATATCTTTGGTTATTACATGACTTTAGAGCATGGTTCTATTGATTATTCTGATCCAATGGAAAGATTAGATTATGATGACAAAGTGGATTTATTCCACGATAAAACATTGTCTAAAGAAGAAAGAAATAAATACTTTGGCATTAAAAGAATTACTTCTACATCCGGTTTTAATAACGATTTATATAAAGATGGTAGTAAGAAATGGGAAGCTTTAGCGATTGCCCATGATATTAAACAAAAGGTTGAATCAGGTTTCTTAATTTATCAAAAAGGAAAAGATAAAAACGAACATCCATTTAAACCTCGTCCATGTAAATATAGTGATTTTGCGATTCTTGTGAGAAAAAAGAAAGACGCAGCGGAACTCTATCAACAAATCTTCCAAGAAAATGATATTAAATTAAATTCCAATATCTCTACTGATTTAAAAGAGATTGATGCGATTATCTTAATTCAATCTTTAGTGAATTTAATTTCTAGTAAGATTAATCATACATCTTGTGATGAAAGACATTTGTTTATGTCTATCGCAAGAAGTTATGTTTATCAATATGATGACCAAAAGCTTTTTGATATTTTAACTAGTGATCCTTCCATTATGGAAAACGATCCAATCATGGAAGAAATTCATAGTTTTGTAAAACGTAATAAAAAGAGCACTTTTAGTGCGTTATTCACAGATATGATTAATACCTTCCACATAGTGGATAAACTTTATTTAATTGGTAATGTTTCTGATAACATCGCAAAGATTGAATCGTTATATCAAATTGTTTTAAGCCAAGAAACTAGTGGTGAAGGAATTAAAGAATTTGTCGAATTATATAAGAATATTTCTAAATACGATTTAACATTCACAAGCGATAGCGTGACACAAATTGAAGATGCAGTAGATTTAATGACAATCCATGCTTCTAAGGGATTAGAAAGAAAGATTGTTTATATGCCTGCTAGTTTTAATAATCTTGGTAGTCCTTTAGCAGGAGCGGATTATATTTTCTCAATTGAGAATGGTGTAATCTTACCAAATTACTGTTATGACCCAGATAATAAAGTAAAGATTGACGAAACGAAAGATGGAGAAGAGGTTTGGAAAACTAAAAGTTTTCCTACTTACCCTTTAGCAAGCTTTGCAAACGAAATTAGCAATAATGATGAAGAAAGACATGAACATGTCCGTTTATTCTATGTAGCCTTAACTCGTGCCGAAAATCTTTTATATATCGTTGGTGATTTAAAGGATGAAACACATAAAACGGAAGTAAAGAATATCAATGATGAAACTCTTTATGGAATGCTTTCATATTTGCCACATTATTTAAAACTTAATGATGCTTATATTAAACAAAAGATTAAAGAAGGAATAGTGGAACAATCCCAATATGACCTTTATTTATCTTTAGTGAAGTTTATGAAGGAACTGAGTAAAGAATTTAATAGTGATGACCTCACAAAAGAAGAATATACAAATTATCTTTCCCTTTGGGAAAAATATTATTATCAAAAGTTATTTGATGATTTAGATATCTCTATTAGTAGTATTAAAAATACAATCTTCCAATCTTATTATCGTAATTTCATGGATAATCATCTTTATGATAATCAAGACATTATTGCCCGTTTATTTAGTATCTATAAATTCAAAGTTGATAATAAGTCATATCAAGAATTACAAGATTATATTAAAGGCCTAACTAATCAATCATTAAACGAAAATGAAGAAGGAAATGAAAATGATAATGATGATTCCATTATCACATTAGATGAGCTTCCAGAATTATTAGCGGCGTTTAAGAAGGCAATCAGTGTTGATCCACCAGATTTTACTTACTTCTTATCAAGTCAAGACGCGGTTAAAGCCGCTACAAAGGAATATGAACTTTATAAGATTCCATATTGTTTAGTTCCATATTTGTTATCTGGTTTTGCTCTTATTTTTGATAATGAGCCATTCCTTTATCGCGTTAGTTATGAAAACCAAAAAGTAAATTTTATTGATGAAGTTACTACTTTTGATTATCACGATATGGTTAGAAACCATACGAATAAAAATAATCAAAAAGTTGAACTGACCACAAATAACGAAACAATTGCGTTTAACACACGTGTTCACAAACACGCGAGTAAAAATCGTGTGATTAGTGAAGAAGAGGTACCTGCCTATATTTTAGAAAGAGGTACATACTTACACCGCTTAATGGAATTAGTGGATCTTGAGAGCAAAGACACCTCGTTCATTAAAAACGAAAGAGATAGAAAACTCATTAGTGAAGTTTTAAAACTTGAAATCTTTGATGATATGGATAATAAAACTGTCTATAAAGAATATGGTTATTTTGATCCTGATTTGGACACAACTGGATTTATTGATTTAATGTATATCTACAAAGGTGAGTATTACATTATTGATTATAAGAGCAAACATGTTGCGGATGATGATTATGAAAATCAATTACATACATATCAAAGAAATATTCAAAGAATATTCCATATCAATGATTCTTCTAAAATTCATTTATATTTATTATCTTTATCAGATAAAAAATTATTAGAAGTTGTACCAGAATAATGCTTTACAATGTAATGCAAGTTCATTGCAACATGTATGAGGTCATAACATGGAAACAACAACAATTAATGTACGTGTGGACAAAAAGCTTAAAAAAGATTGTAAAGAAATTTTTAATAATCTTGGTTTTGGCTTGACCACTGCGATTACTATGTATCTCAAAGCAGTACAAAGAAAGAATGGCATCCCATTCTCTTTAGATATACCAAATAAGAAAACTTTAAAAGCTTTCGAAGAAGTTAAATATATTTCTGATGGCAAACAAAAGGCTAAGAAGTATAAAAACAGTAATGAACTTCGAAGGGATTTAAAGGTCTAAATACATTTTTACTTTTTAATATTGAAAAAGTGTATTTTTTGAGGCCTAATTTTATAGGAAAAGTGTAAAAATAAGTGTTAATTTTATAGGAAAAGTGTAAAGCCTTCCTAAATAATGCAGATTAACGTGTTTTAAAATAGGCACTTTTCAAACGAAATAAAATATACATTGATGGGAAAATAGTCTGTCTTCCTGCCTAAATAATTATGTTCTTTTTGAGCAAAGTCCCCCTTAAAAGGTGCAAAATCAAGTCAAAAGTCCCCCTTAAAAGGTGCAAAAATAAGTTAAAAGTCCCCCTTAAAAGGTAAAAATAATTGTTTTTAATTAATTAATTGTGTAGTAGTATTATAAGCGAGGACGACTTTATGTATTTAAAAAGAAAAATTGATACTTTTTTAGAAGAATGGAAAATTGATAAAAATAGAAAGCCTCTAATTATTAAAGGCGCTAGACAAATCGGAAAAACCAAATCGGTTGAACATTTTGGAAACAATAATTATCGTTCATTTATTG
>CAVEYA010000014.1:13204-14537 GCA_963619935.1 bacterium
AAATATTTCACGGATTAATCCAAACTTTAAATTTATTGCTGGAGAAACATTAATTTTCTTTGACGAAATACAAGAGTTTCCAGATATTGTGACATCATTAAAGTTTTTTAACATTGATAAACGCTTTGATGTGATTTGTAGTGGTTCATTACTTGGCATTCAATATAAAGATATATCAAGTATTAGCGTGGGTTATAAAACAGATGTACGTATGTATTCACTTGATTTTGAAGAATATCTATGGGCAATGGGGTATGATGATTCATTTAAAAATGACTTATTAAATCATATGATAAATTTTGAACCATTTTCTAATTTATTGCTAAACATATGTAATAACCTATTTTTAGATTACTGTTTAATAGGTGGTATGCCAGAAGTAGTTAGTGATTATATTCAAAATAAAACTTTTGAAAATACTGCTGAAATTCAAAAACAAATAGTTCTAGGCTATAAAGCTGATATTAGAAAATACGCGGTTGGAATGGATAAAAATAGAATCTCTAATGTTTTTAATTATGTTCCGTGCCAACTCGGTGAAGATAATAAAAGATTAGTTTTTTCAAAAGTTCAAAGTGGTGCAAAATTTAAAGATTATCGTGGATCTATTGAATGGTTAGAAGACGCTGGTATTGTCAATGTTTCTCACGGATTGCAATTCCCACATTTGCCGTTAAATGGCAATTTATTGGATAATCGTTGCGTACTTTATTATGCAGACACTGGTTTATTATTGTCTCAACTCGATGAAGATGCTCAATTAGATTTTAGACAAAATAAAAATATGAACATTTACAAAGGTGGTTTATTTGAAAATATCATTGCGGAATCATTAGTCAAGCAAGGATATGAATTAAAATATTACAAAAAAGAAAACTCAACTTTACAAGAAGAATTTTTTGTTAGATGTAAAGACTATTTAGTTCCTATTGAAGTAAAAGCAAGCAATAACCAGTCGAAAAGTTTAAATACTTTAATTAATAGCAGCTCTTATGAAGAGATTCGTTTTGGTATTAAATTTATTGAAGGCAATATTGGCTTTAATGGGAAAATTATCACATTTCCACATTTTTGTTCTTTTTTAGTTAAAGATTTCTTAAAAACATTCAATTTTAAATAAAAAAGGCATAATTTCTCAAAGCAATTCGTACGGTATAAAAATCAAGATATTGTTCACTATAATTGATGTTATTAGTATTTTTCCCTTCAAAAGCATAATGTTGTAAGAAATGGCAGTAATAGGAAAAATAAACTTTATAATTCTTAAAATTGTGGCTATAAGTGATATAATTATTGCCGAACAATAGTTCATTTGAGGTGTTATATGAAATAT
>CAVEYA010000015.1:0-8845 GCA_963619935.1 bacterium
CAATAATCGTTGTTGTTATCTTAACTTTCTGTTTAATTAACGAAAGCACAGTGAAATATCATAAAAGGCTTAAACAAGAGAGTAATACTACTCGTATTTTTGCCATTAATGTTAAAAAAGATAGTGTTCTTTATTTTAACCGCAGTGATTTAAAAAATAAAAGAACCATGGGTTTAGTAGATTTTTATTCCCGTTTCCAAGGAGATGATTCTGATAAAGTAAGAAAATGGATTAACTCTATATGTGAAAATGTTAAAACTGCTGACCAATATTTAGAAGCTGATGTAATTGTTAATCGTGGTAGAGCAACTTATTTTTCCTTATTGAAATTATTAAAATATGATCCAAAGATTGGCATCATTCATTTAGAAAGTCATATTTTGAAATATATTACTCCTACTGCGGCGACAACTGGTAAAGGCAAAAAGAGAAAGGCCCTTATTGGTGTTGTCAAAAGAAGTGATATGAATAGCATTATTTCTAAAGAAAAATCACTTCGTGGTTTTACTTATGCGATTAGATTCTTTTATATTCGCCAAAAGGCATTAACTAATGAAAAGATTGAAAGATATATGATGATGACTTTAAAAAATGAAGTATATCCTTTTGCTTCTAGTTATAAAAAGCCAAGGCAAATTGTCGATGATAGTGGTAACGAAATCTTGTTATTTGATTTACATATTGATTCTCGTGATACCGCGATGCAATTGGCGGCTTCAATATCTCGTTCTTTAAAGAAAAGCATTGGTGTAAACGGCTATATAGATTCAGTTAATTTTTCTATTGGTGTTGTGGAAAACGCCCAATATTATCAAGACTTTGATCAAATTGTGCAAAAAGCACAAGAAGCATGTATTAACGCACAACAAAATGGACAAGATATTTTTATGTATCAAAAGTCGAATGGTCCAATGGTTCAACAAATGGATCGTTTATCTGATGAAGTTGATAAACTAATGGCACCGAATAACTTACGTTATTTATTTAGACCAATCGTGGATGTGCAAAAAAATCGTTTATTTGGTTACTTTGAATATGTTAGGGCATATTCTTCTCCATTTAATAGTTTTGCAGAAATGAGCAAATACGCTGCGAAAGTAGGTAGAAATAGAGAACTCTTTGCTTCCGTTGCAAAGACTGTTATTCCAAAGTTCGCAAGCGAAAAGCCAAATGATAGGTCTCGTTTATTTTTCGCTGTTTCAATGATGGATATTGATCATATGGCGGAAATTTTACCACAAATACCACAATCTAAAGATATTCGTTTAGTCCTTGTTTTTGATGAACAAGAAGTTAACGAAAATTCTAGCCATCTTGATTTATTAAATGAATCGTTAAAAAAATTTAGAGTGATGGGATATGAAATTGCCTTATTATTACAAGATAAAAATTTATTGCTCGATCCATCAGTGTATACAAACTTTGATTACTTTGTTGCTGGTGCTTCCATGATGAATGAAATTAAAAAGAATAATCGTGTACGATTATCTATTCATACATTAATTGAACAATTATTACAATATGGGCGACCTATTATCGCGACTGACTTAGAAGGCTGGCAAGCCATTGAATTAATTATTAAGTCAGGCATTACAATTGTGTCTAGTGAAGCTATCAGTGCTTCTAATGATATGTTATTACCAATTGATAAAAAGAAAGCGGAAAAGTTAGCTAATATGTATAAGAATTTCCGTTAGGAGGATTTATGGAAAATAATCAAATTAAAAATCAAGCAATTACTCGTCAAGAAGACGATTTTGCCCAATGGTATACAGATGTTTGCCGTAAGGCAGAATTAATGGATTATTCATCCGTTAAGGGTTTTATTATTTATCGTCCATATGGGTATGCAATTTGGGAAGAAATTCAAAATTATTTAAACCGTCGTTTTAAAGAAACAGGACATGAAAATGTTTATATGCCAACAGTGGTGCCTACTTCTTTATTACAAAAAGAAAAAGATCACGTAGAGGGCTTTGCTCCTGAATGCTTAGTGGCCACATTAGGTGGTGGGCAACAAATTGAAGATCCATTAATCATTGTGCCAACAAGCGAAACATTATTCTGTGAGCATTTCCAAAAAATTATTAATTCTTACCGTGACTTACCTAAACTTTATAACCAATGGAGAAGCGTAGTGAGATGGGAAAAGACTACTCGTCCATTCTTAAGAGGAGCTGAATTCCTCTGGCAAGAAGGACACACAATGCATGAAAGTGAAGAAGAAGCACGTACTGAAACATTAAGAATGTTAGAAATCTATGATGATTTAGGTAGAGACGTTTTAGCGATTCCTTTTGTAAAAGGAAGAAAAACAGAAAAAGAAAAATTTGCAGGGGCTTTAGAAACTTATTCAATTGAGGCTTTAATGCCAGATGGCAAAGGTCTACAATCTGGTACTAGCCATTATTTTGGCGATGGTTTTGCCAAAGCCTTTGGCATTCAATTCCAAGGACGTGATGGAAAATTATATAATCCACATCAAACTTCTTGGGGTGTTTCCACTCGTTTATTAGGTGCAGTTATTATGGTGCACGGTGATGATAATGGTCTAGTTTTACCTCCATGTGTTGCTCCTATTCAAGCAGTGGTCATTCCAGTGGCTGCAAATAAACCAGGCGTTATTCCTGCTGCAAGAGAATTATATAAATCATTAGCGGATGCTGGAATTAGAGTGAAAATTGATGAATCTGATAAATCTGCTGGTTGGAAATTCTCTGAATATGAAATGAAGGGTGTTCCAGTGAGAGTGGAAATTGGCCCACGTGATATGGAAAACGGTGTCGTTACTTTAGCAAAACGTAACACAGGTGAAAAAATCTCCGTGAAGAAAGAAGAAATGGTGGCTAAAGTCAAAGACTTATTAGAAACTATTCAAAAGGAAATGTACCAAAAGGCATTAAGATATCTTAATGAGCATATTACTGAGGTTCACAATAAAGAAGAATTCGACGCCGCTATGGTAAAAGGTGGTTACGCAAAAATGATGTGGTGTGGTGATGTCGCTTGTGAAAACAAAGTCAAAGAATTAACTAATGCGACTGCTAGATGCATGCCATTTAATCAAATGCCAATTGGGGATACTTGCCCTGTTTGTGGTAAAAAAGCCTCAAAAGTTGTCTTATTTGCGAAAGCTTATTAAAAAATCATTTATTTTTACTCGCTCATTATGATACTATATTGAGCGTTCCTTGGAGTAGTACCCAAGTTGGTGAAGGGGCGTCCCTGCTAAGGACGTAGATCGGGTAACTGGTGCGAGAGTTCGAGTCTCTCCTACTCCGCCATTTATAAAATTAGACATTTCTTAAGAAGTGTCTTTTTTTTATTACAAAAATTGATATTTCGACCAAAATAGCATTGCGATGCTGATTTAGACGAAATAACAATAATAGCTTTTTATTATAAAAAGTTATTTTTTGCTATATGATGCATTGTGTATAATAAAAAAGAGGTTATTAATTATGAAAGTCGCCGTATTTGACACAAAAGAGTATGACAAGAAAAGCTTTGAAAAATATGCTTCTCTTAGAAACATCGAATTTAAATTTTTGGAACCTAAATTATCAGAAGACACTTATAAACTCGCTGATGGATGTGAAGGCGTCTGTGTCTTTGTTAATGATATATTAAATAAGAACGTTATAGATAATTTATACAATATTGGAGTCAAAGCAATCTTTCTTAGATGCGCTGGATTTAATAATGTAGATTTAAAAGCATGTTTTGGCAAAATTCACGTTTATCGTGTGCCAGCGTATTCTCCTTACGCTGTGGCAGAACACGCATTTGCTTTGTTATTAACAAGCAATCGCAGAATTCATAAAGCTTATAACCGTGTAAGAGATTATAATTTTTCTTTATCTGAATTAACTGGTATGGATTTGCACGGCAAAACCGTTGGTGTAATCGGTACAGGCAAGATTGGTAGATGCTTTATTAATATTGCCCAAGGATTTGGCATGAATGTTGTAGCCTTTGATAAATTCCCAAGCGATATTAAAGATGTAAAATATGTATCTTTAGAAGAACTATTAAAAGAAAGCGATATTATTTCTTTGCATTGTCCTTTAACTGAAGATACCTATCATTTATTAAATGAAGAAACATTAAAATTAACGAAAAAAGGTGTCATGATTATTAATACTTCAAGAGGAGCACTAATTGATTCACAAGCTTTGCTTGATGCAATTAAAAAACGTCATGTTGGAGCAGCGTGTTTAGATGTCTATGAAGAAGAAGGCGATATCTTCTACGTGGATAAATCAAATCATATTATGAATGATGAGATTCTTTTGCAATTAATTGCAATGCCGAATGTCTTAATTACTTCTCATCAAGCTTTTTTAACTCAGGAAGCATTAGATAATATTGCAGATACAACCACTGATAACATTATTAAATTTGAAAATTCTTTACTAAATAATAATGAAGTTTGCTATCACTGTGGGCATGAAGATACATGCAAAAAGAATCGCAAAGAATGTTGCTTTAAATAAGTTATAAAGTTAGTGATACAATATTTAGTATGAATAATAAATCAATTGGCATTGTTGGTGGTGGTATATCAGGTGTTGCGTGCGCTTTGTTTTTATTAAAACAAGACAAAGATGTGCATATTGATATATTTGAAAAGAACGATAAATTATTAAAAAAGATTTACGCTACCGGAAACGGAAAATGCAATTTTGCTAATTCTGGTGAATTAATTGATAAATACAAAAACGAAGATTTTGTTTTACAAATAATCAAAGAATTCGGCTATCAAGAACTAAATAATTATTTAAATAGTATCGGTGTGGCCACAAAGTTATCGGGCAATCTTGCCTATCCTTATAGCGAAACTGCTCTAACAATTGCGAATGCCTTATTAAAGCAATTAGATCAACCAAATATTAAAATTCATTTATCAACTGAAGTGTTAGATTATCAAAATACGACATTATTGACTAATCTAGGCGAGTTTTCTTTTGACAAAGTTATTTTTACGAGTGGTGGGAAAAGTGCTCCACAATTAGGCAGCAACGGTGTTCTATTTTCTTTATTTAAAAAGCATGGATATGAATTAGAAGAATGTTTTCCTTCTTTATGCCCAATCAAAGTAAAAGAAAATGTGAAAAGATTAGATGGGTTAAGAAGTAAAGTGGTGGCCTCTTTATATCAAGATAATAAACTTATTCATCAAGAAGAAGGAGAGCTTCTTTTTAAGAAAGATGGTTTAAGTGGAATTGTAATATTTAATTTAACCGCTTATATTAATCGTTTAAAAAATAAACATAATCCTGTTATTGAAATAGATTTTGCAAAAGAACTAGAAGTCAAAGACTATTATTACTATTTACATCCTGATATCGCTAAATATCTATTAGATAGCCATTTAGATATTCACCACACAAAATTCCATTTTAAAGATTTTTATCCATTTAATAATGCGCAGGTAACTTCTGGCGGAATTAAATTAAATCAGGTTACTACTAGCCTTGCTTCTAAGAAAGAACCAAATATCTATTTTGCAGGTGAAGTGCTTGATGTTGACGCAGTATGTGGTGGTTATAACATCATGTGGGCATTCGCCTCTGCTTATCATTTAGCTAAGAATATTAAGTAAAAAGAAAGAGGAAGTAAACTTCCTCTCTTTTATTTTGCGATTACTTTATGGAAAACTTTTTTTCCTTTTTTAATCTTAATGCCTTCTTTTAATTTGGCTAATGGAATAATTTCACTTACATTAGTGACTTTTTCACCATCAACGGAAACGCCACCCTGTTCAATCAATCTTCTTGCTTCGCCTTTTGAAGCGGCAAGATTAGTTTGTACAAGAATATCAATAAGTGATAATCCATTTTCATTAACTTCTAATTCGCTAGTTGGCATATTTGCGTCATCCCCATTACCAGAGAATAGTGCGTGTGCAGCGTTTTGTGCTTTATTGGCCTCTTCTTCTCCGTGCACTAATTTAGTTAATTCATAGGCTAAGATTTCTTTCTTTTCATTAATACGATTATCTGGCCATTTTTCCATTTCATGAATTTGGTCTAATGGAATAAAAGTTAACATTTTAATACATTTCATGACATCTGCGTCATCAATGTTCCGCCAATATTGGTAGAAATCAAATGGTGAAGTTTTGTTTGGATCAAGCCAAACTGCACCAGAAGCAGTTTTGCCCATCTTTTTGCCTTCACTATTTAACAATAGTGTAATTGTCATTGCGTAAGCATCTTTACCGGTTTTTTTACGAATAAGTTCGGTTCCACCAAGCATATTGCTCCATTGGTCATCGCCACCAAATTGCATATTACAACCATAATGCTCATGGAGATAATAGAAGTCATAAGATTGAAGAATCATATAATTGAATTCTAAAAAGCTTAAACCTCTTTCCATTCTTTGCTTATAACATTCTGCCGCTAACATTTTATTAACGGAGAAACATGCGCCAACTTCACGAAGCAATTCAATGTAATTTAAATCACGAATCCAAGTAGCGTTGTTTACAATTTGTGCTTTGCCTTCACCAAATTCAATAAATCTTTCCATTTGCTTTTTAAAACAAGCACAGTTATGGTCAATGTCTTCTACAGTTAAGACTTTTCTTAAATCACTTCTTCCTGATGGATCACCAATCATGCCGGTTCCGCCACCGAGTAAAGCAATTGGCTTATTTCCGGCCATTTGTAATCTTTTCATTAACACTAAGGTCATAAAGTGACCAACATGTAAACTATCTGCGGTTGGATCAAAACCGATATAAAATGTTGCTTTTCCTTGATTAATTAAGTTTTTAATTTCTTCTTCATCTGTGACTTGGGCAATTAAGCCTCTTTCTACTAATTCTTCATAAATACCCATAGTATTTCCTCCTAAAATAAAATCCCCTGTTCACTAAAATTATGAACAGAGGACGAATGAACGTGGTACCACCTCTATTTAGATAATTCTCACAAATTATCCCTTAGTGTGTTATTAACACTTCGCTATCTCGGGCGAACCCGTCTAACCCTACTATTAGTTCAGGTAGCAGCTCTGGAATGTATTCACTTTAACTATCTATATCCTTGCACCAACCGGATATTCTCTATTTTTAGAATCGCTAAAGCTACTTGTTTCCTTCTTTGCTTTACTTTGAATAATATAGCACAATGCTTAATTATTATTAATTAATTTTGTTCTTTAATGATAGTTTAAGTTCTCCAATAACTTCTTTATTTGCACCAATAATATCAATATTTAAATTGTCGCCAGAGAATTGATTAGTTAAATCAACATCCAAACCTTGCGATTCTTTAATTCTATTTTCTGTTTTCGTTTGTGCTTCTTTTAGCAAGTTAGCAAAATCAAAAGAGATTACAGAAGTTTCTTTATTTAAGATAATTGAGCCATCGCTTTCTTGTAAGGCGTTACTTACTAAGCTCATTAATTTTTCTTTTAAAGCATCTGTTTCAATATTTCCATATTCTATTTGTTGAATATTGAAGTTCATCTTTGTTCCTTCCGCCCCTGCGCTTGTGCAGTGGAAGACTAAAGAAGTGACATATCCATTAATATCAATCTTAACAACAAAGTCAGCGTAGTTTTCTTCACCTTCTTTATAAAGATTAATATAGAAGTTTTCAATGGTGATATAGTTAGCCTTATAAGTACCATCTCCATTATCTTTATGTAATAAAGTGGTATAGCCAATCATACTACGAGTTTTCATGTAATTATTTATTTCATTTTCTGTTAAATTACATAAATAAGTTTCACCACTAATAAGACTATCAACATCGATTTTGTTTTCCATAATGGTAACTAAATCTTCTACCCCGTTATTTAAATCAAAACCTTTATAAGCTTCGACGTCAGGAATGTTAATACTTGATAAATCATAATTTTTAATTGTCTCTTGCACAGTAGCGGTGCTATCTTCCCAACCATGAAATAAGTAAGAGAAGATATTACCTAAAGGTGCGTTTTCTTCATATTTCACAATTCCATTATTTAATAATTGGACTAATGGTTTTTGACATTTTTCAATAACTTGATTTGATTCAATAAATAATTGACCATCTAAATCAGTGACATAGTCATTAGTTTTAAAGGTTGTTAAATCAATCACTGCCGCCATTGCGTTATCATAAGAAGTATCAAGAGTCATTAAATCAGATTCCACAACGGCTTGAATGATATCGATGTACATTGAGTAATCTTCACTAGAAGTCATTTTATTGATATCAATAATTAACTGTGATTTTTTATAGTGAATTTCCATGTTTTCTGAATCATATGTTGCATTAACATCATTATCAGAAAGCATGCTATTAATTTTATCTTCGCTTAAGAAAGTATTTAAAACTGATTTAGCAAGTTTATTAATGCCGTTTACTCTTCCAATAGAGATATCTGTAATCTTAAAAACAAATTCTGCTTTGTCTTCACTTTCCATTAATTTTGTTTTCAAACAAAGTCTAGTTTTGAAAGCAGGAACATTGACATCTAAATAGAATTTATATATATCACCTTTGATTAAACAATAAACTTTTTTAATATATTCATTTCTAATTGATGAAGTAGCGTTATATAAGAATTGATCTAAATCATCTGCGGTAACTTTAATCGTTAGTTTTTCTGTTTCTTTTGTGCCATCCAATGAATCGACAACAATCTGACTTCCTAAATCCTTAATTGTCGTATCTTTATTAACTTCAACCTTTTTCGAGTTGCTATCATAGAAAAATCCATACACACATGCAACAGGAGCAACAACAAATACAACAAATAAAGCGAGAAATACTTTTAAACCTGTATGTTTCTTTTTTGGTTTAATTGGTTTTTTAAGTTTGGCCATAATCAATTACCTTTGTAG
>CAVEYA010000016.1:0-2957 GCA_963619935.1 bacterium
AATATATACTTCGCATAATTGCTATTATGTTAACTTGTTATAATGAAAAAATAGATAGTATCTTGTTTTTATTTATTTAGTATTATAAAGGTAAAAGAAAACCCACACATTACTGAGCGGGTTTTCCACCTACTGAAAATTAATAAAATGTACTAATTTACTACTATTTTTTATCTTCACTATCATCACCGAGGGTTCCGTCAAGATATTTGCGTAAACCTTCTTCGATAAGTTTTAGCTTAGATTTTTCTAACCTAGGAATATACATTTTTGCTTCATCGTTTACATCAGATAAAAGATCAATGTTTACCTTGTTAATAGCTGTTCTTGTATAGATTCTCATTTTATCCATTGTGCGAATTTGATTCACAACTGCCACAGCGTCATTTCTGGAATATAAGCCATTAATAGGGCCAATGACAATGTCACTTTTTGGATTTACGTGAGCATGGTTAGTTTTGAGTGGACATACAGTCACTAAAGGATTGAAGATATCAGAATCGACCAAGACCACACCAAAATGTCTATTAGAGAATTCGGCGTTTACATTGATACCCCAATCAAATTCATAAATTTCGCCCTTCTTTAAATCAAAACGAAGAACATTATTTTCTGAATAAGTAATGTATTGGAGCTGTCTTTTAATCCAATCTAATTCATCCTTCATGCCGGTTGTATGAATACCTTTAACACCATAAGGAACAGTAGTTCTTTCAGTTGAAAACTTTTTAAACTTTTCTTTTGAATTCTTTTCCATTTGAATATTCCCCCTTTCTATTAATACTTTGTTATACAGATTAAAGAGAAAATTCATAAAAAAAGTTGCATAAGCAACTTTTTATTTCTTTGAAATAAATAAATTATTCAAATAATTCTTCAATAGGTTCGCCTAAAAGATTTTCTGGTTTAGCTAAATTAAAGTTTTTTAAAATAGTCGCCCCGATATCTCCAAAGCTTGTTCTCTCCTCTAAATAACGACCAGTATTAATTAATTTCGAATACATGAGAAGAGGAATCTTTTCACGTGTGTGATCAGTTCCAGGCCAAGTTGGATCATTTCCGTGATCTGCGGTAACAATAACTAAATCGTCATCGTGTAAGACAGAAATAAGCTCAGCTAGTCTCTTATCAAAGGCTTGTAAGCATTCGCCATATCCTATTGGATTTCTTCTATGACCGTATTCGCTATCAAATTCAACTAAATTTACAAAGCATAAACCAGTAAAATCATGATTTTTTGCTTCATTGATGGTTTTATCCATGCCATCTTCATTAGAAGATGTTTTTTGGGTTTTAACAACACCATAGCCATCAAAAATATCACCAATCTTGCCAACACAGCTAACCATAAAGCCATTGTCTTGTAAAACGTTCATTACTGTCTTGTATGGAGGCTTTAAAGCCAAATCGTGTCTTTGGGCAGAATCACGTACAAAGCAAGTTTTATCTTTTCCAATGAATGGGCGAGCAATAACTCTTCCCACCATCCATTCTGGTTTCATACAAATCTCACGAGCGATGTCACAACATCTATATAATTCAGGAACAGGTGTTGTTTCTTCATGCGCCGCTATTTGTAAAACACTATCAGCGGATGTATAAACAATTAAAGAATTATCTCTTTTTTGTTCTTCGCCTAATTCTTTTAGAATTTCAGTACCAGAAGCAGAGCGATTACCAATTAATTTATGTCCCGTTTTTTCCGTTAATAAATCCATTAATTCTTTTGGGAATCCTGTATCAGTAAAGGTCATGAAAGGCTTAGTGGTATAAACCCCCATCATTTCCCAGTGACCGGTCATTGTGTCTTTACCATTACTTTTTTCTCTCGCTCTTGCACAGAAAGCATGAGGATGACTAACTTTGTTAGTCCCAATAATAGGACCTAAATCATTAATTCCCATCGCATTCATGGTTGGAATATTTAAACCATTTGGCATTTTTTCAGAAATATGGACAAAAGTATTACTTCCAACATCATTATGGCCAGCGTTAAAAAATTTATCAGCATCCGGTTCTGAGCCAATTCCAGCGGAATCAGCCACAATCACAAATATTCTTTTGTATTTTTTTGGCATAATAAGCTCCTTAAAAACAAAGTTATTTTATCTTATTTACGTTTCATATACAAATCATACGCACTTAAAATACGTTTTGTAGATATATGCGTATATATCTGTGTAGTCGCAATATTAGCATGGCCAAGCATTTCTTGTACCGCTCTTAATTGAGCGCCATTTTCTAATAAATGAGTAGCAAAGCAATGCCTTAAGGTATGAGGAGAAACTGATGATTCAATACCTGCTTGTTCGGCATATTTTTTGATTTGTTTAAAGAAATATACTCTTGAAATAGGTTTTCCGTATCTATTTAGAAATAGATATTTAGTATCAGCACCTGGATTTTTATATCGTACTTCATCAATATATTTTTTAATATACTCAATAGCAAAATCCCCAAGTGGAACTTTTCTTTCTTTTGCTCCCTTGCCATAAACAGTAACAATTGCTTTCTTTAAATTAACTTTGCTTCTTTCTAACGCTAAAAGTTCACTTACACGTAAACCAGAAGCATACATCGTTTCTAGCATAGCTCGATCTCTTATTCCTTCAGGCTTATCTAAATCAGGTGCGTTTAATAAATCTTCAACTTCTTCAATGGATAAGCAATTAGGAAGTCTTTCTGGTTTTCTCGGTGTATCAATATCCGGAATTTCACCTTTAAAGTATCCTTCCTTTTTAAGGAAGATATAAAAGTTTTTAGTAGAAGATAGTCTTCTAATTGAAGTTGCGGCCGCCTTACCAATAGCATTTTCGTAGCGTAGAAAAATAATTAAATCGTCGCCATCTAAATCTTCAACATATTTCTTATCTTTAAAATAAAGAAAAAATTGTTTTAAATCTTCTAAATAAGATGTGACAGTTTGTTTAGAAAGTCCTTTTTCCACTAATAAATAT
>CAVEYA010000016.1:2967-4367 GCA_963619935.1 bacterium
GCGTCATTTATTTCCATTATTTTTCTTCACCTCACTTGCTCGCATTAAAGATGGTTTTTTAAGCCTTCTATTTAAATCATTAATTAATAATTTAGTAGCACTTTCTTCTTCGTGTTTTTGATAATCAAATAAGCTCATTTGAATTGTAGCGTCTTCCACATTGACTAGATTTTGCAATGTTACTCCTACAAGGCGAATTACTTTGCCAAGAAAGTTTTGCTCATATAAAATGACTACATTTTGATATATAATATCAAACTTATTTGTCGGATTGTTTAATGTAAGTGATTTATTATAAGTTTTGAATTCTTGATCTTTAACGACAATTTGAATAGTTGTACCAAGTTTTCTTTCTTTTATTGCTCTAGAAGACACTTCATGGCATAAAAATTCAAACGTTGTGAGAATATCTTCTTTATTATTTGTGTCACGCTTTAAAGTTAATGAGTTACCAATAGATTTAGGGTCTTCGACTTCTTTTATAATTTCATCTGACCCGTTTCCATTCACCCAATCCTTTAAAACAAAATAAAATTTTCCTAATATTTTTTGTAGCTCTAAATTATTAGAATTTGCTTCACGCGCAAAATCACCGATTGTTTTAATACCAATATCATTTAATCTTGGAGCGGTCTTTTTACCAACTCCATACATATTATCAATAGATAAAGGATATAAGATCTTTGGGATATCGTTTTTATGAATGATTGTTAATCCCATTGGTTTACGATAGTCGCTGCCCATTTTTGCGAGAAATTTATTAGAAGCAACACCGATTGAACATTTGAGCCTTGTTTTGTTAAATAATTTATTTTGCAAATCTTTAAAAAAGCCAGGCACATCATTCAAGCCCTTAATTACATCTGTAAAATCAGCATAGCATTCGTCAATAGAAGCGATTTCTATTTCCTTAGTATAATTCTTTATAAAATCGATAAATTCGTGTGAGAGCGTGTAATAAAAGCGAAAATCAACCGGTTTTATAATTAATTGTGGGCACAATTGTTTAGCTTTGAACATTGGCATGCCACTATGAACACCATATTCTCGCGCTTTATAAGAACATGTTGAAACAATTCCGCCTCTTCCTTCATGGCCAACCGCAACCGGTTTACCTTCTAATGATGGCTCTTTAATTTCCTCACAGCGAACAAAAAAGGCGTTGAGATCAATATGAACAATAACTTTACTCATACGCCATTATTATATAATGATTAATTAGATTATGTTAACCACTTATATTAATTTTATAATGTCTTCAATGGTTAAATTGAATTCTTCAAGTTGTTCATTAACGGAAGCATGGTCAACAAATACATCAGGAATAGCTTTGATGATAACTTGGCCATGATAATTTAATTGCATTAATTTGGCTGCTAACGATTGAGCAAATCCACTTT
>CAVEYA010000016.1:4400-6250 GCA_963619935.1 bacterium
ATGATAACTTGACCATGATAATTTAATTGTATTAATTTGGCTGCTAACGATTGAGCAAATCCAGCCTTCGTTGCGTAAGCGTTATAAATAATAATCTTTTTATAGTCTAATAAAGATTTAATAGCTTCTTCATCCATTGGTTTTTGATATATAGCGTTAACTAATGTAACTTCAATATTATTTTTAATAATATGTTCCCTTAAATCAATTGTCATAGGCCCAACAGAGACAATCGCAGTTTTACCTGTATTAATTTCGATTTTCCATTTACCAAATCCAATAGATTCCGTTTTTTCGTTATTTGGTAAAAATGAACCTTTTGGGAATCTAATGCAAAAAACGCCATGTTGGTTAAATGACTCTTTAACTAAATCATAAGCTTCACTTGGTCTAGAAGCCATCGCTATAACTGTATTAGGTATTCCTAAAAGGAAAGATTCATCATAAATGCCTTGATGGGTATTCCCATCTCTGCCTACTAAACCACTACGATCAATTAAAACTGTAGCATTAAGATTCATTCTCGCTAAATCGTGTGATAGTTCATCATATGATCTTTGTAAAAAAGTAGAATAGATCGAAATAATTGGATGAAAACCACTGATTGATAGGCCACCAGATAATGTAAAAGCATGTTCTTCGGCAATTCCAACATCAACGCAACGGTTAGGATATTCTTCAAAAACCGGTTGTAAACAACTACCAACCGCTGTTGCAGGTACAATTGTGTAGGCATTTTCGTGTTCACCCATGCTCTTAAGTATCGCATCAGCGTAATGGCTGGACCACGAAACAAGATTTTCGTTAATATTAAGTTTGCCTGTGTATTTATCGAAGCTTCCTACACCATGCCAAATACCAGAATCATCATTTTCAGCATACTTATAGCCTTTGCCTTTAATCGTTTTAATATGTACAACAACAGAATTATCGATTCTTTTTGCTTTAGCAAATGCTTTTTCTAATTGCTTAATATCATGTCCGTCAACAGGCCCAATATAAGATAAGCCGAGATAATCAAACATGTTCAAAGCTACAAGATGACGTTTAAACCAATTTTTGATTTTCCCAGTCCAAAATAAAATCCATCTGCCAAACCCATTTTTCTTCAAAATTCTTTGATAAGCATGCTTACTTCTGCGATATAAAGCAGAATTAGATAGATTTCTAAATGACTTAGCTAAACCACCAACAGGTTTGGTAATAGACATATCATTATCGTTAAAAACGATAATAACTTTATGCCCTGATTGAGCTAAATTATTTAATCCTTCAAAAGCTAAGCCATTAGATAATGAAGCATCGCCAATAAAGGCAATAATATCATATTTTTCTTTATTGGAGTCACGCGCTAAAGCCATTCCTAAAGCGGCGCTAATGGATGTTGAACTATGACCACATTCAAAACAATCGTACTTTGATTCTTTGATTTTTTGGAAGCCACTGATACCATCTTTTTGTCTTAAACGTTCTAAAGAACGACCGGTTAAAATTTTATAGGTATAGCACTGATGACCAACATCAAAGATTACTTTATCTTTGCTAAAATCAAAGGTACGGCATAAAGCAATCGTGGCTTCAACAACACCAAGGTTAGAAGATAAATGACCCCCGTTTTTACTGGTTGATTCAATAATATTATTACGAATATCGGCACTTAAAAGATCAAGTTCCTTATATGATAAATCATGTAAAAATTCAGGATTCTCAATGCTTTTTAAATCAATTCTTTTAAGTACTTTTTTTCTGCTCATAATCTATACTAAAAATATACTATTAAACAACTATCAATTTTTATTTTTATTTGATGTCGACTACTTTTTCTACTTTCTCTTGCGCCTCAGTTAAAG
>CAVEYA010000017.1:0-3892 GCA_963619935.1 bacterium
ATTTTATTTTTCATTAAGTTAATATTTAATTGAGTAAAAAAGAGGTAAAAATATGAAAAGTCGTTTTGTTAATTCTTATCCTGTTATAGGAATTAGACCTACTATTGATGGAAGAAGAGGTCCATTAAAAGTACGTGAATCTTTAGAGGAACAAACCATGGGTATGGCTTTATCCGCTAAAAAATTATTAGAAGAAAACATAAAATATAGTAATGGCGAACCAGTAAAAGTTGTCATAGCTCCTAGCACAATTGGTAGAGTTCCAGAAGCCGCTAAATGTGCTGATTACTTTAAAAAAGAAGGCGTCGATATTACTCTAACCGTTACACCATGTTGGTGTTATGGAGCCGAGACAATGGATATGGATCCTTTAACAATTAAAGCTGTTTGGGGATTTAATGGTACTGAACGCCCAGGTGCAGTTTATTTAGCATCAGTGTTAGCTACACATGCACAAAAAGGTTTACCAGCTTTCGGCATTTATGGTCATGAAGTGCAAGATAAGGATGATCGTTCAATTCCTGAAGATGTAAAAACAAAAATTTTACGTTTTGCTCGTGCTGCGGTTGCGGCCGCTACATTAAGAGGCAAGAGCTATTTACAAATTGGTTCAAGCTGTATGGGTATTGGCGGTTCTATCATTAGCCATGATTTTATTGAAGAATATCTTGGCATGCGCGTAGAAAGTGTTGATGAAGTCGAAATTATTAGACGTATGACACTCGGCATTTATGACGAAAAAGAATATCAAAAAGCACTTAAATGGGCAAAAGAAAACTGCAAACCAGGCATTGATAAAAACCCATTAGAATTACAAAAATCACCAGAACAAAAAGAAAAAGATTGGGAATTTACCATCAAAATGTGTTGTATCATCAAAGATTTATTTAATGGTAACAACAATTTACCTGCTGGATGTGAAGAAGAAGCATTAGGCCATAACGCAATTGTGGGAGGATTCCAAGGTCAAAGACAATGGACTGATTTTTATCCAAACTGTGATTTCCCTGAATCTGTACTTAATTCATCATTTGACTGGAACGGCGCTCGTGAACCATATACCTTAGCTACTGAAAATGATACTTTAAATGGGTTAGGGATGTTATTTGAAAGACTTTTAAATGGTAGAGCTGCTATTTTTGCTGATGTCCGTACTTATTGGAGTGGTTCTAGTGTGAAGCGTGTTACTGGATATGATATAGACGGACATGCGAAAGAAGCAGATGGTTTCTTACATTTAATTAATTCCGGCGCTCAATGTTTAGATGCTTGTGGCGAAGTAACTGATGAAAATGGTAATCACGTTATGAAGCCTTGGTGGGAAATGAATGATAAAGATATTAAAAAATGTATGGATGCTACTACTTGGCCATACGCAGATTTAGGATATTTTAGAGGCGGCGGTTTCTCTTCTAGATACCTTACTCGTGCAGAAATGCCAATGACAATGATTAGATTAAATTTAGTCAAAGGATTAGGACCTGTTTTACAAATCGTGGAAGGCTATAGTGTGAATCTACCTGATGAAGTTTCTGAAACCTTATGGAAACGTACTGATTATACTTGGCCATGTACTTGGTTTACTCCAAGATTAACTGGTAAAGCACCATTTACCAGCGCTTATGAAGTAATGAATCATTGGGGCGCAAACCATGGGGCTATTACATATGGCCATATCGGTGCGGACTTAATTACTCTTGCATCAATATTAAGAATTCCTGTTTCTATGCATAATGTTGATGAAAAGGACATTTATCGTCCATCATCATGGTCATTATTTGGCTCAGACTTAGAAGGGGCAGATTATCGTGCATGCGAAGCTTATGGACCAATGTATAAAAACATTCGAAAATAAAAAACTTAGCTTTTAAACAAAAAGACTATGACTTAAATTCATAGTCTTTTTTAATGCTTTAAAGAAATATAGTTACTAATATATGAACTCTAAAATTTCATATAAATCAACAGAATCTAAGTGAATTACTATTTCTTTTTCATCGTTATAATTAAAATCAATTAATTTATTATCTGGACGAGAATAAATCATTTTAGGCTTTAATAAAGATTTAATCTTTATATCAACATTGCCCACCGGTGGGATTTTATCAAATGTAGATATGGTACTAACACGATGTGAACCTAATAAATTAACTAAATGTAAAAAGGTACGATTGCCTTTCTTACGATAAATAACATCTAACTCAGTTGGATGATTATGACTAATTAATTGTCTATTTGTATTTAAAACAATTTGATTAAAGAAATGCTCTTCTTCTAAAGTTCTTTCATTAAAATATAATCTTCCAAGATTCATAGGGGCTAATAAGATTGTGCCTTTACCATAATTTAACTTTGCTAGACCAGGATATTGATCTTTACTATGTAAAATAGTTGGTGGCGGATTAGTGCAACCTAAATCGCCTTCCACGATTCCTTCATAAAGAGGCACAATTGTGTCCATATTGTGATTTTTTATTAAAGCAAAAGAATCTCTCATTTCTAAGAATGAATGTTCACCTTCTAAAAAATAAATTGGATGGTTATCTTGATGCATTTCAAGATTCAATTGAAGGTGTGGTTCAAATACTTTCATTGTATCTGCCCCCATGAGGATTAAAACTCCACCATTAGAGGCGTAATCTAAAAGCATATTTATGATATTTGAAGGAAGCGTAAGCACATTACCAACCGCGAAACGAGGATATTTATTTAAAGTTTCTTTGGTTAATCTTTCTTCACTAATTACATTCACAGAAGTACTTTGGTCTAATAAAGCTAATAAAGTACCGTTAAATTCTTCATTGAAAGCACATTCACGATTAAAAACCGTGTCTAAACTTTGATAATAAGATGATACTGAATAAAGTAAGCCTAAATCAGGAATAAATTCTCCACCATAACAATATTCTTTTCTATCATGCACAAATTTAGAAACATCTGCCCAAATAGAAATGGCTTTAGGTTCAATAACAACATTTGTTGGGTCTTGCATATTATAAATTTGTACGCCACCACCGATAGCCAAAGAGCAAGCTGCTTCTTGCTTTAATTGAACCGCGCTTTTGCTATGATGTATTGGGAAAGAAATTCCCCAGCTCATCATATCCCAATTGCGATCAAACATAGCCATTAATCGTCCACCAAAACGTGCACTATCTATGCTATTTGTCGCCGATAAATCTCCAGAAATATAATCAGTTATATTGATATTGCTAGGTACCCAACCAGTATTAAACCAGTTACTTGTAATCATGAAGTCTTTATTTAAAGAGTGAGCGTAATTAACATATTTGGCTACATAATCATAAAAACCTTGTCTAAGAAAATCTAAATATTCATTAAACCCTTCTTCATGAACATTAGGAGCGTCTTTATGAAATTTTTCTTTATAGGCTTTTTTTGCATTTTCAGAATAATCAGTAAGTAAAGCCCAACAATCTCCATCTACCCATGCTCCATCCATTTCATAGTCAACAATTAGTTCCTTTAATTGAGGAAGCATCAGTTCATCTAGATAATTGCTAAATACACTAATACGGTCAGTCGGTGTGCCATCAAAAAAAGCTTCCGACCATTCTGGGTGAACAGCTGTTGCTTTTTTATCCCAAATACCAGAATAGTGAGAATAAAGAGGAATGTTATATTTTTTTGTTACATCCCGCCATTTTCTTAATAAATCATTTACTATACCAGGTGCGCTATAGCCAACCTTCGTGCAATAAGAAGTTAATCCAGGATGCCCTTTTGTGTCGCATTGAATAAAATCAGGTTTAACTTCTTTAATAATTTTTTCTAAAATTGTCTCGTCAAAATCTTTTCCAATATTTTTAGTATTTTCATTCGCATGATAATCAAAATGGAGTCCAAAATAACGTTCTTTCTTCATAAATAT
>CAVEYA010000018.1:0-9260 GCA_963619935.1 bacterium
ATTCAGAATACTTACTTTGGGTTAAACCAAAGTTTTTTTTATTACTTTTACAAGTTATTGATAATTTAAATAATGCGATTTTAACTAAAAATTCCTTCTTATTATGATATTTAAATATTAAAAAAGCCCATTTTAATGGGCTCTTATTTTAAACATATTTCATTAACGCTGTTAGAATAAACGAGACAATGAATAACCCGCCTATCGCGTATAATGGAATATTAATTTCTTTATACCTTCTTTGTGCTAAAAAAATAACAATATAACTAATAATTCCAATACCAATACCAGTGGATAAACTATAAGTTAAAATTGTGAATAATAACGTTAAGAATGTCACAAAAGCAATGCTCATATCTGTGAAATCAAGATTCTTAGCTGCTCCAAACATGATTAATACACCAACACAAATTAAAGCAGGTGCAGTGACACATCCAGCAGTAAAGATTGAGAATATCGGATATATAAAGGCAGATAATAAGAATAATAACGCACTTGTGGTAGCAGCTAACCCTGTTCTTGCTCCCATTTCAATTGCAATATTGCTTTCAGCAAAGCTTGTTAATGTAGAAGTACCACATGGGCCACAAATTAACGCTCCTGTTGCATCAGCAATAACAGCTTTACGATAATTTTGCATTTTACCGTTTTCATCAATAAAGCCAGCGCTTGAACCAACTGCTAATAAAGTTGCAGTAGTGTCAAATAAGTTAACAAACATTAAAGAAAAGATCGCGATATAGCTTGCTGGATTAGTAAAAATTGTAACTAAATCATCACCTAATGCTTTTACAGAATATAAAGCTTCACCTGTAATGGCATCCTTGCCTAATAAACCATAAGCAAAGACTTGATCTACGCCAGATATGCCCCAACTGACATTAGCATCTTTTGTCCATGGAAGCAGTGGCAAATTATATGTCCCAGTAATTACTTCGGAATCAACACCCTTATTTTGTAATATAGCAGTTGTAATAACTGCGGCTATCGCAGTAATCACTAATGCAGCTGGAATGCCTAATTGAGACAACATTTTGTTCTTACAGAACATAAACGCTAAACCGATAAATGTTCCAACTAATGCTATAACTACACCCGGGTTATCAAAATCAGTTAATTGCACTAATGTAGAAGAGTTAGCGGAGATAATGCCAGAACTCTTTAAACCAACTAAAGCAATAAAACCACCTAACGCCATAGAGATGATTAATTGAACTTTCTTAGGAATAGCTTCAATAATAATCTTTCTAATAGGCGTTAAAGAGAAAACGAAAAAGATAATACCGGTGATGGTTAATAAAATCATTCTTTGTTGCCAGGTATTAAATCCTAAATCTCCTGATAACGTATAGGCTAAATATGCATTTAACCCCATACCTGTTGATAATGTAATCGGGTAGTTAGCCACAAACGCCATTATTAATGTGACAACGCAACTTAATATTGCTGTCATAGCAAAAACACCAGCAGTAGACATACCCATAGCACTCAATATGCCAGCGTTTACTGGTAAGATATAGCAAATTGCGATAAAAGTAATCGCACCGCCTAAAATTTCTTTACCGATATTGCTACCCTTTTCCTTTATATGGAAAATTCTCTCTAAAAAATTAGACATATATATAATTCCTTTCAAACTCCGTAATTATATCATTATGGTTATTTTATAGTAAAGAAATCATAGATTTATTACCTTATGCTTTTAAATTTTATAATTTTAATTCGGTATTTTTTTGCAAATTTTACTTAAATGTTTGATATTTTGCTTAGAATGGTTAATAATATAGTCACAGAGGTACATACAAATGAAAATGTTTGATTTGAAGAACAGTGTTTTGGGGTTGAACACTCCTGCCATTGTTTCATTGCTCAATTCTATTGAGCTCTACAAGGGTAAAACTCTTGCTGTAAGCAAAGCGAAAAAGTTAGATACTTTAAAAGCTATTGCGCGTCATAGTGGCGTTATTGCAAGTAACGCGATTGGTAGTGTTTATATCGATGAAAATCGTGAACACGCTATTTTAGAAAAAGGCGAAGCCCCAAAAACTTTACAAGAACATATGGTGGTTGGCTATTCCAATGCATTAGATTTAATTAATGAAGTTTATAAATTCCAACCATTCGATCGTAATTTCATTTCTACATTACATTATTATATTTATAAGGATTATAATCCTGAATTCGGTGGTCGTTTCAAAGATTCACAAAACTATATTCAAGAAGCATTACCTGATGGTAGCTTTAAAACAATCTTTGTCTCTGCTGCTCCAGAACAAGTATTACCATTATTAGAAAGCTTAATATATCAATTTAATGACTGCGTAGCAGATGAAGAATGTAATAAGTTAGTTCTTACTGCAGCTTTCTTATTAGATTTCATGTGCATCCATCCATATAACCATGGTAATGGACGTGTTTCTCGTTTATTACTTGACTTCTTATTAAAGAAATTTGGTTACAACATTAATGATTACTTCGCTATTTCATATTTAATGAAACAACATATTGGTGAATATATTGATGCATTCCAAGCTTCTTCAGAAGGCTGGCATGATAACGCAAATAATTACGAACAATTCGTTACTTTTATCTTAAAACGTATCTTAGAAGCATATCGTAAACTTGATTACATCTTAGAAATTAACGATATGGAAGGCACTACAGAAGATAAAGTTTTAAAGATTGTTGTTGATTCATCGACACCTATCAGTAAATTAGTTATCAAAAATATTTTATATGGTGCTTCATCAGTAACAATTGAAAAAGCATTAGCTAAATTACAAAAAGATGGTCGCATTCAATTAATTAATCGTGGCCGTTATTCTAAGTATTTTAGAACATAGTGGAGGAAGATAATATATGCCTAAATATGATGCTGCTCATATCCGTAATATCGCAATCTTAGGTCACCAAGGATGTGGCAAAACTTCCTTAGTGGAATCCTTAGCCTTTGCAACTGGATTAATCTCACAAAAAGGTGAAGTAGAAAAGAAAAATACTCTTAGTGATTACACCGCTGATGAACAAAAGCGTGGTGCTTCTATTCAAACAGCAATTATCCCAATCGAAGAAAAAGGATATAAGATTAATTTAGTTGATATTCCTGGAAATGATGATTTTATCTCTGAAGCAATCGGTGTATCCCGTATTGTTAAGGGTGCGGTTTTAGTGATTGATGCTTCTGTTGGTGTGCAAGTTGGCACAGTTAAACATTGGAATAGATTGCAAAAGCGTGGCATTCCAACATTTATCTATGTGAATAAGATGGATAAAGCAGGAATTAATTTTGAAGCAGTTTTAGATGATATTCGTGCCAAATTAGGAAAAAATGCGATTCCATTCTCTTATCCATTAGGCCATGAAAATGGTTTTGACGGGTTTGTTAACGTTGTTGATTTAAAGGCTCGTAAATATAATGGACACGAATGTGTTGATGCGGAAATCTTTGAAGATAAGAAACAAAAAGTTTTTGAACTTCATAACACAATTGTGGAAGAAGTGGCTAAAACTGATGACGCTTTATTAGAAAAGTTCTTTAATGGTGAACAATTCACAAGAGAAGAAATTCATGACTCATTAAGAAAGGGTGTCTTAGCAGGTGAATTAGTACCTGTTATCGTTGGTAGTGCACTTAAAAATATTGGCATTAGCACAATGCTTGAAATGTTTATTGATTACTTACCAAATCCATCTGACTTAAAACCATATGAAGCGGAAGATGAAAATGGTAATCCAGTTACTAGATTAACCAAAGATGACGAACCATTCTCTGCTTATGTCTTTAAGACCGTTGTAGATCCATATTCTGGTGTAATTAATATAATTAAAGTTAATTCCGGTGTCTTACATGTCGGTGATGATGTTTGGTGTAATGGAACAGTTCAACGTGTCAGTATGCTATATCAAATGACTGGCAAAAAGTTAGACACTATCCAAGAATTAGGGGCTGGTGATATTGGTGCGGTTACTAGATTAGAAAAAGTAGCGTCAGGTGATTCTTTATCTAATCCTAAAACAATAACTATTTATAAACCGGTTAAATACCCAACCGCAGTTATCTTTAAGGCTATTGTCTTAGCAGATAAGAAAGATGAAGCAAAGATTGGTCAAGCTTTAACTAAGATGCAACTCGAAGATCCATGTATCGAAGTTAAACGTAATAATGAAACTAAACAATTATTATTAGGTGGTGTCAGTTCTTCTCATATCGATTATGCGATTGATAAATTAAAGAACCTTTATAAGGTTGCTATTACTACTGAACCGATGAAAGTTGTCTATCGTGAATCAATTAAAAAGATTGCCGAAGGCGATGGTAGATATGTTAAACAATCTGGTGGTTCTGGATTCTATGGTGTAGTCAAAATGAGATTTGAACCATGTGAAGAATCTGAATTTGCCGAAGAAGTCTTCGGTGGAGCAGTGCCAAAGAACTATTTCCCAGCAGTTGAAAAAGGTTTCTTTGAAGCTTTACAATCTGGCCCATTAGCAGGATTCCCAGTCATTGGTGTGAAAGGTATTCTTGTTGATGGTAAATACCATCCAGTGGACAGCAATGAACAAGCTTTCAAAATGGCAGGCATCTTAGCCTTTAAAGATGCATATCCAAAGTGTTCACCAATTATTCTTGAACCAATTATGCGTATTAAAGTAAATGTGGAAAGTAGATTTACTGGTGATGTTCTTTCTGATTTAAATACTCGTAGAGCGAGAATTCAAAATATTGAAGAAAAAGAACATGGTGTACAAGAAATTGAAGCTTTAATTCCAGAAGCCGAAATTATTGATTATGCGACACAGCTTAAATCTTTGACTCAAGCTAGTGGCTTCTTCAATCGTGAATTTGTCAGTTATGAAGAAGTACCAGAATACTTAAAGGAAAAGGTAATTAAAGAAAATCGTATTTCTGAATAAATATTAAAAAGAAGGGGGAACAAATCCCCCTTTTCTTTTGCTAGATTTTAGTAGAACTCTTTTAATGATTAATTTAGAATAAATTCATGAATATTTTATTAACAAATGATGATGGCTATTTTGCCCCAGGTATTAAGTTAATTTATAACTGCTTACAAAAATACGGGAATGTCGTAATCGTGGCTCCTAATGTCCAAAACAGTGCAAAATCGGTTAGTAAGACACTTGGTAAACCCTTAAAAGTTGAAAAAATTGAAAATAATGTCTTTTCTTGTAGTGGCACACCTGCTGATTGTGTTGCCTTTGGTTTAAATAGCTTATCCATTAAATTTGATTTAGTGGTCTCTGGTTGTAATGACGGTTGGAATATCTCTTATGACACTCTTTATAGTGGGACTGTCGGAGCGGCTTTAGAAGCATTAATTAATCATGTTCCAAGTATTGCTATATCAAGCGATCGTGATTTACCCATTGTCGAACAATATTTTGAAATGATGTGGGAATATATCAATAAACATAATCTTATTAGTGATGAATATCTTTTAAATATAAATTTCCCAAAAGAAGATGTCATAGACATCAAACTTGGTGAATTATATGTTCGTCATGATGAACATTTCTTCATGAATGAAAACGATGGCTATTATGCTTATCGAAATTGTGAGGATAAATTCACTGATAAAAATAGTGATGTCTATCAAGTAACACACAAGATTATATCTATTGTTCCATTAGCGAAAACTTGCTTTAATCAGGACATTTATCGTCGTTTAAAAAATAAAATCAAAGAAAAATAGATTTTATCTACTAACATTTTAATCCAAGTATTATATAATACTATCGGAAAAGGAAGTTATAAATATGCCATTAGTTAACACAAAAGAATTATTTGAAAAAGCATATAAGGGTGGCTACGCCATCGGTGCTTTTAACTGCAATAACATGGAAATTGTACAAGCCATTACTGAAGCTGCTAAAGAATGCAATTCCCCAGTTATTCTCCAAGTTTCTGCAGGTGCAAGAAAATACGCTAAACCAGGTTATTTAAAGCATTTAGTGGAAGCTGCTGTTGAAGATACAGGTATCCCAATCGTCTTACATTTAGACCACGGTGCCGATTTCGAAATTTGTAAAGATTGTATCGATAATGGATTTACATCCGTCATGATTGATGCTTCTAGCAAACCATTCGAAGAAAATATCGCAATTACTAAGAAAGTAGTTGAATACGCACACGCTCATGTTCCTTATGTGACAGTAGAAGCTGAACTTGGTACATTAGCTGGTGTGGAAGATGATGTCAAAGTTGAATTTGGCAAATCTTCATATACTAACCCAGAAGACGTTGAAGAATTTGTTAAACGTACAGGTGTTGATAGCTTAGCTATTGCTATCGGTACATCTCACGGTGCTTATAAGTTTAAACCAGAACAATGCACACGCGATCCAAAGACTGGTATCTTATTACCACCTCCATTAAGATTTGATATCTTAGAAGAAGTAAGCAAACGTTTACCAGGATTCCCAATCGTTTTACATGGTTCAAGTTCCGTTAACCAAGAATACGTTAAGATTATTAACGACAATGGTGGTAAACTCGTTGACGCAGTCGGTGTTCCTGAATCTCAACTTAGAGAAGCTAGCAAATTAGCTGTTTGTAAGATCAACATTGATAGTGACCTCCGTTTAGCGTTAACCGCTGGTATTCGTGAAGATATGTTCGCTCATCCAGATCATTTCGATCCACGTCAATATCTCAAACCAGCTCGTGAATACGTAAAGCAATTAGTGAAACACAAGATTTGCGATGTATTAGGTTCTAACGATAAAATCTAATTTACAAGTAAATTAAAAGCGGCCTTACGGTCGCTTTTTTGTTTGCTTTTAAAAGTAATTATTCTTTTTTATTAGCTTTTAATTCATTAAGAATTTCACCTAAAAGTTCATTAGTAGTTGGAGCTGGAACACCTGGAACAACAGGGGCTGGTCTCTTTTCTGGATGCTTTTGGTAGAATTCTTCTCTAGCTTTTGCTTCAAAATCTTTACGAGCTTTAGTAATAGAGGCTGCAATCTTCACAATAATGAATAAGGTAACTGCAATAATTAAGAATGAAATAACTGCGTTAATTAATGTACCCCAGTCAATTGTGGCAGACATATTATAGGTGTAAGTTGTTCCGTGTAATGTGTATTTGCCTAAGATTGTTGTCTTTGCAGATTCTATTAAGTTTAAGTTTTCAGAAACATTCGCTTCACCATAAGTAGCGTTAGCTAAATTGGTTGCTAATGTTTGTAAATCTCCTGCTGCAAACTTTTGGCCTAAGCCAATAGTAGCGTTCATTCCTTTTTGTGCTTCTGTAAGTGCTGGTAAAACAGTAACTAAGCCTTTAATACCACCAGGGATGCCCCAAGTACAAACACTCATTAAAATGTTAACAACTGCAGTAACGATTGCGCTGAATGCACCGCCGATGATAACACCAACAGCCATGTCGAGAACATTACCGCGAGAAATGAATGCTTTAAATTCTTTCCATAAAGATTTTTTATTTGGATCTTTTGCTTTCTTTTCTTTCTTTGCCATATGTAATTTTTCCTTTCTAGTGAGATATTCTAATTTAATCAAAATTAAAAATAAACATTTTCTTTTTGATTTTATAGCGTTTACACATTTTTTATAATAAAATATGTGTATAGATAAACCAATTATTAAAATATTAAGATTTCATAAAATAGGTTAATATGTTAACGATTAATTATTTAGGTCATTCTTGCTTTAAGATTTCTAATGAAAAGGTTTCTTTTGTGATAGATCCTTATCAAAATAATTCTGTTCCAGGATTATCTTTAAAAGATATTTCTAGCAACTATGTTTTTGTTTCTCATGAACATCAAGATCATAATGCTAGAAGCTTAGTAAAAATAATACCTAGTACATATAAAATTGATTATCAAACTGTAATAGTACCTCATGACCATCATAATGGCGTGAAGCGTGGTATGAATAAAATTCATATCTTTCATATTGATGGATATAAAATTGTCCATCTTGGTGATATAGGTTACGTTCCTAATGAAGATATTATTTCTTTAATTAGTAACGCTGATATATTATTAGGGCCAATAAATGGGTTCTATACAATAAGCGCAGAAGAATTTAAAGATATTATTAATTTAGCAAAACCAAGAATTGCCATTCCAATGCATTATAATAATTTAACTACTCTTACAGGCTATCCTGATGGTGGTCAAATTAATATTTTTAAAAGGTTATTTCCTCATTATTTTGAGGTTAACAATAATAAATTATCAGTGGATGATGAATTATTTTCTCATCAAATTGTTATTTTTAAATAAGGAGATTAAGCGATGTTTGATTTACATTTACATTTAGACGGTTCATTAAGCGAACAAGATTTTGTTTATTTAGCAAAAAAAGAAGGAATTGATTTAGGCAATGACTTTCCTCATAACATTGTTGTGCCTAATGATTGCTCATCTTTAGAAGAATATTTAAAGAGATTTGATTTACCTTGTAAGTTATTACAAAGTAAAGAAAATTTAGTGTTTGCTACTAAATCACTAGTTACTCGTTTATATAAGATGGGATTTATCTATGTTGAAATTAGATTCGCTCCTCAACTTCATTTAGAAAAAGGATTAACTCAATTAGAAGTTGCTAATGCAGCATTACAAGGGTTAGAACAAGGACTAAAAGAATGTCCTGGATTTGAAGCTAACTTAATTCTTTGCTGTATGAGACACGCAAGTGAAAAAGTTAATATGGAGACTATTGAAGTGGCCCATAAACTTCAAGGCACTCGTGTAGTAGCGGTTGATTTAGCAGGAGCCGAAGCGCTTCATCCATCAAGCTATTATTCTCGTATTTTTGCAAAGGCAAAAGAGTATGGTTTAAACATAACTATTCATGCAGGCGAAGCAACGGGTAACGATGAAATTATGATGGCTATTGATAATGGTGCAATGCGTATTGGTCATGGTGTGCATTTATCTTTAGATGAACAAAGTGTAAAGAAAGTAAAAGATCATAATGTGTGCTTTGAATTCTGTCCAACTAGCAATTTACAAACTAAATCATTATTAAGATATGAAGATTGTCCATTAAGAAAATTTATGGAAAAACAAATACCAATCACAATTAATTCTGATAATATGACAGTGAGTGACACTGATGCTTTATTTGAAATGAATAAAATGGTCAAAACATTCCATTTGAATAAAGAAGAAATATATCAATTATTCTTAAATTCAATTAAATATTCTTTCACTAGTGAAGAGGTTAAAAAATCTTTACGAGAAAAATTAAATGAAAGATTTGATAATTA
>CAVEYA010000018.1:9270-10705 GCA_963619935.1 bacterium
CTCTGCGCTTTTTCTAAACTTTGTCCTTTTAATTTATATAAACATATCTTTAATATTATATTAAAGAACATATTTATTTAAGAATGCTTCTAAGATAGGTTGATGTTCTTTAATAGCGGACTCTTGTTTCCAACTATAATAGTCATTTACACCATCTTCATCTAAATCATAAGCGTCAACTTCATCATTGGATAATGTCTTACCTAATAATACAGTTGTAGTGTAGCCTAATGATTTAATTCTTTCTTCTGTATAATAGCTTTCAGTGATTTGATAGGTGTCGTTAACTAATGAGACTGTATCATTAAAGAAAACAGTCATATCTTTTAATTCACCTTTTTCCCAAACTTGCATGGTTGGAACAACACCAGAAGAATAACCTAGTGTTTCATTATTCTTTGTACTTAATAAGTGATTGTCTTTGAAATCGATATAAGTTTGTAAATTACTATTACAATTGCCATCTTTATCGCATCTAATACCTTCGACATCTAAGTCGATAAGCCATACCTTAGTGGTAAAATCATTATTTTCTCCATATGGTTTTAAAACATTTGGAAAAGAATAAGTGCAATCAGGACATGTTGCTCTTATGTAGTTAATTACTACTTTATCTACTTTTTCGGTAAATAAAGCATTATCTAAATAATCTTGATTAACATATAAATATTGTGGATCTTTAGCGATTCTCTTAACTGCGTTTCTTAATCCTTCAACAGATTCAAACATTGTTTTATTATCATCTTTTTTAATAAATTCATTAGTTAACTTACCGCTTTTAAATAAACCAATAGATGGAGTAGCGGTGTCAGTAATCACTGTTAAACCAAATGATTCTTTTTCACTTGGGAAATCAAACGCGGATATCTTATATATCTTTGTATGATATTCTTGTACATATTTATTAATAACCGCACTGAAGGTGGTCCAACAACCGCATTGCATACCTTCTTGATAAACAACAACAAGCATGTTTTCTTTATTCTCTACTTTGACTTTAAGTGCACTATAAGTTAAACGCGTAGCTTCTTTATCGACAAGCGTGCCATAAGTAATTTGAGAACGGCTATCTTTTGTGCAGCCAGTAACCCCAACAATTGGGGCAATTAATAATGGTAAAATTAATGCAATTTTCTTCATAACTTCTAATACTATAAACTTTATTCATTTTTTAAGCAATTATTCATACAAAAAATAGTTAATAAAATTGATTAAAAAACATAGTCATTTTTTGAAAAATTTTTTTAAAGGCAAAAAATTAAGAAAAGTTAGACTATATCAAATAAAAACATATTTTGACTTTTTTAAAAAACGAGTTAAAAAAACTACACCAAAAAAATTTTGTTGTTTTTTAATTTATTTTTCTTTATATTTTTATCGCAAAAAATAATTTGATTTTGCGTTTTATTTTGGTAAAAAAAGAAAGGTTAGAAAT
>CAVEYA010000019.1:0-19049 GCA_963619935.1 bacterium
ATATTTAATAATTCATTTGCGTCATTATTTTTATTATTTTTCAAATAATCTTTCGCGTCTTTTACAATATCTTCAGATATGCCATATCTTCCTGCAACATCTAAAGCATAGCTTTGACCAGGAGTGCCTTGTCTAAATTTATAGGTTGGTAATAAATTTTCTTCATCAAACACCATAGAGGAGTTTTCGATATGTTTACTTAAAAATGCATATTCCTTTAAAGATGAGAAATGGGAAGAAATAATCGCTAAAGCGTTTTTATTTTCTAAATACTTCACTACTGCAAAGGCTAACGCTTCGCCTTCCTTAGGATCAGTTCCTGTGCCTAATTCATCAATAAGGACTAAATCTTTTCCTTTCACAATTTGGGTAATTTCCCCGATTTGTGACATATGAGCAGAGAAAGTTGATAAATTATCACTTAATGATTGGTTATCGCCAATATCTATGAAGATATTTTTGAAATATCCTAATGTGGCTTTATTAGCAGGAATAGCTAATCCACACTGATTCATCAATGTTAATAAGCCAACAGTCTTTAAACTGACAGTTTTACCACCAGCGTTAGGTCCAGAAATAATCACAATCCTTTTTTCACTATCTAAATGGTAGGAATTAGCCACCACTTTATTTGGATTAATTAATGGGTGACGAGCGTCCACTAACTCAATAATTTGTTCTTTGCTAAGCATAGCTATATCAGCGTGAATTTGATTCGCATATAGACTCTTTGCAATTAAAAAATCAAATTCAGCGATAATTGCATTATTTTTAATAATTTCTTTTTCTTGTAATAAAACTAGATTAGTTAACGCTTTTAAAATCTTTCTTACTTCTTCATTTTCTTGCACTTTTAAAGAAGTAATTTCGTTATTGGCTTGGACAATTTCTAATGGTTCAATAAAGGTGGTATTACCACTATCACTGACATCATAAATAATGCCCATTACTTTACTTTTATCCGCTGTTTTAACTGGCAACACAAAATGTCCATCTCTTATTGTCGCGTTATCATCATTTAAATATTTACTATAAGTAAACGCCAAAGTAATAATCTTTTGTTGTAAGGAAGATTCTAATTTCTTTAATTTACTTCTAATTTCTTTTAATTCTGGAGTAGCTTTATCATCCACAGTTAAGGAAGAAGTAATAACGCGATGAATTTCTTTTTCTAAATTTGCTAAGTCAACAAAGTTCTCCGCTTTTGCTTTGATACGGGGATAGTTAACATCTACTTTATTTAAAAAACGAATAATGGCTTGGCTAGTTAAGACATCATCGGCAATTAGATTTAAATCTCTTGGGGTTAATAACGCCGTTTTCTTGGCTAATTCAATTAAATATAAAGCATTTGCACTAGTCGCTATTGGCATCACACCAAAACGATTAACAATGCTCATCATTTCTCCTAAATCTAATAAAGCATCTTCCACTTCTTCATATGAAGAAAGGATAGATAAACCATCTATTTTTTCTTTTCCTAATTCAGTTTTAGAATATTCTTTAATAGATTCTTGAATTTTATTGAATTCAAATGTGACATAAATATCTTGCATGCAACTATCATAGCACACTAATCACTTTATGTGATACACTATTGAATATGAAAACAGTTGTCTCCATAAGTGTTACTCTAGAAACTTATTTAAAGCTTAAAGAACACTATTCTAATTACAGTTATGATAATCAAAACGAATATGCTATTTTTGCCGCATCATTAGATGAAACAATGATTACTGTATGGAAAGAGAAAAAAGGAGTCCATAAAGTTACCTTTGTGGGTGATAATGCGCTTAAGGAAGCAAGGCTTTGGGATAGTAACGCTGTAATTAATGAGCCAAAAAAGAAAGTTATTGAAGAATGGCTATGTTTTAAAGATCAAATTGGCTCTGACGAAGTAGGGGCAGGAGATTTTCTTGGCCCAATGATCGTTGTTGCGGCTTATGTCAAAGGTAAAGATATTCCTCAATTGATTAAATTAGGCGTCCACGATAGCAAAAAATTAACTGATGAACAAATAATCGCATTAGGACCAAAACTCGCTAAAATGTGCCAATATTCGAAATTAACTTTAAATAACGAAAAATATAACCAAATGATTGATAAAGGCGAAAACATGGTGTCTTTAAAAGTAAAGATGCACAACCGTGCTTTGCTTAATTTATCGGAAAAATATCCAGGTGTAACAAACAAGTTTGTTGACCAATTTGTTAATTCAAAGAAATATTACGAATATCTTAATAATCCTAATGAGAAGCAAGTACAAGGCATAACTTTTAAAACTAAAGGCGAATCTTATTTCCCTTGTGTAGCGGTAGCAAGCATTATTGCCCGTTATTCATTTTTAATGGAAATGGAAAAACTATCAGAAAAATATAATATGACTTTCCCTTTTGGTGCTTCCTCAAAAGTAGACAATTTCGTAAAACAATTTATTATTAAATTCGGAATTAATGAATTAAATAAAATCGCGAAGAAGAACTTCGCGAATTATAAGAAATTAAATTTGATTTAACAGGAATATTTGACAACCACTGTTGTGATATCAAATCCATAGTTGTTGCATACGCTAAAATAATTAGAACCACTGTCAGCTTTGATCTCGTTTCCAGAAGTTGGGTTTATATCATCTACGACATTAGGATTTTTAGATGTGCCAAAGCAAACATAAAAATCTTGACCGCCCCAATTAGAATTTCTTTTATAAACAACAGACACAGAAACTATATTTGTAATAGGTGTGACATTATACCAACGATGGTCGGATGAAATGATATCATTTTCAAATAAAATTTTATTACCATAACCAGTTAAGCAACTGTTGTCACCATAATTTAAAGTTAAAGTAAATTTGTTGTCATTCGCATTAACCAAAATATTATTTCTTTTAGTATTTGTACTATAAACTATTAGGCCAGAAACACAAATTGTTAACAAAGATGGAATTATAAATAAAGTCTTTTTCATATTTAATTATGCATATAGTAACGTTAATAACGCTAATAATTCTTGATGGGTGATAAACCCTTCAATTTCATATTCATATGGGCCACAATAGCGACGGATTCTGTTGCCTTCCACTTCAGCAATATAAGGCCCACAATAACGTTTTAATCGATGGCCATCAAATTCTAATACATAACGGCCACAATATTCTTTTACTCTATCGCCTTCAAGTTGATATAAATAATTACCACAATAGCGACGGATTTTATCGCCATCAAGTTGATATTTGTATGATCCACAATATTCTTTAATCATGCCATTACTAATGCTTAAGATATATGAACCACAATAACGTTTTACATTTGCCATTATTTTTCTCCTTTAACTTTGTTAATTACATCTATAAAGTAAGATGGTAAATCAATTTTAAAATGCATTTCTTGCTTTGTGGTTGGGTGAATTAATTTTAGTCCTACTGCGGTTAAAAGTTGCCCACCACTATAGTATTTATTATAGGTACGGCTGCCATATAAAGGATCACCCTCTACAGGATAGCCTATATAAGACATATGAACACGGATTTGGTGTGTTCTTCCAGTTACTAAATGGCATTCAATTAAAGTATGATTTGGATATCTTTCCAAAACAGTAAAATTAGTAATTGCATCTTTACTATTTTCACGTGTTACCGCCATTTTTTGTCGGTCATTTTTATCTCGACCAATTGGCATATTAATGGTGCCTTTATTTTCTTTGATTACACCGCGCACTAAAGCGATATAAGTTCGACTCATTGTGTGGTTTTTTAATTGTTCAGCTAAAAAGTTATGGGCAACATCATTTTTAGCGACACAGATTAAACCACTTGTATCTTTATCAATACGGTGAACAATACCTGGTCTAATCACACCATTAATGCCGCTTAAATCATCACAATGTTCTAATATTGCATTGACTAAAGTGTGTTCCCAGTGGCCATTAGAAGGATGTACAACCATTCCTTGCGGTTTGTTAATGATTAAAATATCTTCATCCTCATAAACAACATCTAAAGGAATATCTTCTTTTTTAACTTCCAAAGGTTTAAGTTCAGGAATTTCAATTTCAATCTTATCACCTGTTCTAACCTTCAAAGAAGATTTAGCAACTTTACCATTTACTAGACAATGCCCTTCATCAATGATTTTAGCAATATAGCTACGTGATTTATCACTATAAAAAGCAGTTAGAACTTTGTCTAATCTTTGATTATTTTGAAATTCTTTTATGTTATAAACTTCCATTATTCTTTAGTGTCTTCTTTATTTGCTTCATTAGTGTTTTCTAAACGAGATTTTTCTTCTTTAGAAAGTACTTTTTCGTTGTTATTAGAAGCGATTTCTTGTTTTCTTTTTTCTTTCATTATTTTAACCTCATCAACGATGAGATAAACGATCATCATAATAACGCCGATGACAACACATGAATCAGCGATATTAAAGATAAATTTCCAAATACCACAGAAGTCAATCCAGTCTACAACTAACCCACCATTTTCATTTGAACAAATTGATGTCCATTCAAATGATGAAGAATAGAAAATGCGGTCAATTAAATTGCCTAAAGCGCCCGCAGCAATAAGCATTAAAACAGCACGGGTGTATTTATTAATTTTCTTATATCTAATGACATAATAAGTGATAATTGCACCTAAACCAACTAAAGCTACAATAATATAAATTACACGATTAACCGTTGCATTATCAAAGCCAATGCCAAAGGCAGCAGCTTCATTAAGTGTATAATTAATTTGTAAAAAACCAGGAATTAAAACAATTGGTTCATCATGGGTTTTAAAATAACTAATAACAGCGTGTTTAGTGGCAATGTCTATTAAAACCATGACAATGGCAAGCCAAATAAATGAGGTAAAGAACCATTTAAGTCCTTTTAGGACTTTATTTTCGTTATTTTCCATCTTTATTTACCTACCACTTCTTGGCAACGCTTACATAAATAAGTGCCATCTTCTTGTTTAATAGCGTTATTTTCATAGTTCCAGCATCTCTCACAGAAGTGTCCTTCGTGGTGCACTACTTTGATATTAGCGGTGTTAAATTGTTTACCATCCGCATTGTCCACTAATGAGATTTCACTAACAATGAAATAACGATTGAGTTCATCACTTGGAAGTTCATTAAATAAAGATTTAAGTTCATCGCTCACATTAGAAACATAAACATGTGCTTCTTGGTTTGAACCAATAATTTTGTTGGTACGTGCCTCTTCTAAAGCTTTTAAGACATCTGTTCTAAATGGACGAAGCACATTATCAATTTTATTTAAGTCTTCTTGGCTATAATTATGTGTCACTTTAGGGAAATCCATAAATTGAGCGTTTTCTAAACGCTTGCCAGGTAAGTTACGATTAAATTCATCCATTGTAAATGGAAGAATAGGATTTAATAATCCTAATAGTGTTTCTGCATACTTATATAAGACTGTTTGAGTAGCCTTACGACGGAAAGAGTCTTTCTTATCACAGTACAAGACATCCTTATTAATATCTAAATAGAAAGCAGATAAATCAACCGACATTGTATTTAAAATCGCAGTCATTGCATTAGAGAAGTTATAAGATTCATAACCTTCAGTTACTTTTTCTACAAGTGCTTCTAAAGAAGCAAGCATATAACGATCTAATAAAGAAGTCACTTCAACTTGGTCTTTTTCTGGATCAAAATCCGCTAAATTCCAAGAAATAAATTTTAATGTATTACGTAGTTTACGATATTGTTCAGCGACTTGTTTAATTAAATTATCACCAATACGTACATCTTGTTGATAATCAACAGTTGCAACCCATAAACGAAGAATGTCAGCACCGTATACATTAGCAATCTTCACTGGATCAACACCATTTCCTTTGGATTTATGCATTTGTTCACCATGTTCATCTAAAACCCAACCATGGGAAACAACGCTCTTATAAGGAGCAGTATGATGAGTAGCAACGCTAACAATTAAGCTAGAATTAAACCAGCCACGATATTGGTCGCTACCTTCAAGATATAAATCACTTGGATATTTAATGCCTCTTTCTAATAAAGTACCAGCCCAAGAAGAACCACTATCGAACCAGACATCCATGATGTCGTTTTCTTTAGTGAATTCACCTTTAGGTGAATGTTCATTTGTATATCCTTCTGGAAGTAATTCTTTAGCACTCTTTTCATACCAAATATTACTACCATGTTCTCTAAATAATTCAGCAATATGTTTAAAGACTTTTTCATCAATAACAGGTGTGCCATCTTCGCAATAGAAGATAGGAATTGGTACACCCCATGCTCTTTGACGAGAGATACACCAGTCAGCACGGTCTTTAATCATATTTACCATTCTTGTTTCGCCCCATGTTGGGTACCATTTAGTTTCATGAATGGTTTTTAATAATTCTTCTCTAATTGGTTCAATAGAGCAGAACCATTGATCAGTTGCTCTAAAGATTAATGGTTTTCCAGTTCTCCAGTCATGTGGATAAGAGTGGGTGAAGGTTGTATGTTTTAATAATGATCCATTTTCTTCAATAATTTTAAGTACAGCATCATTTGCTTGTTCATAGAACAAGCCTTCAATACCTTCACCAGTGCCCTTCATCATATATCCGTGTGCGTCAACAGGGCAATATGGTTCTAAACCATGTCCAGGATAATTCTTACAAACTTGATAGTCTTCCACGCCGTGTCCTGGAGCAGTATGGACTAAGCCTGTACCAGCATCATTAGTGACATGTGTTCCTACAATGACCAAGGAATCACGGTCATAGAACGGGTGTTTACAAACTACAAATTCTAATTCTGAACCTTTAATTGTTTTCAATAACTTAACTTCACCAAGTTCTAATTCTTCTGCAAGTTTATCTTTAAATTCTTGAAGGAAAACTAGTTTTCCTTTATTAGTTTGATATTCACCATAAACAAAATCAGGATGAGCAGAAATCGCTAAGTTAGCTGGTAATGTCCAAGGAGTGGTTGTCCAAATCACTAATCTCGCATCTTGATCAACTACACCCTTACCATCCTTTACTGGGAAAGCAACATAAATAGAATGACTTAATACATCTGCATATTCAATTTCTGCTTCTGCCAAAGCAGATTCACTAGATGGTGACCAATAAACTGGTTTTAAACCTTTATAAATCAAACCTTTTAAGGCCATTGAAGAAAACACTTCAATTTGACGAGCTTCATACTCTTTTAACAAAGTTAAATATGGATGATCAAAATCACCAACTAAGCCTAAACGGCGAATTTGTTCTTTTTGTCTCGCAACTTGTTTAAGAGCGTATTCTTCGCATTTTTTACGGAATTCCACGACTGGTGTAGTTTTACGATTAACACCGGATTTAGTGACCATATTTTCAATTGGTAAACCATGTGTATCCCAGCCAAAGACAAATGGTGTTTTAAATCCTTGCATATTTTTATAACGCACCACAAAGTCTTTTAAAATACGGTTAAGCATATGCCCACAGTGCATATCACCATTTGCGTATGGTGGGCCATCATGAAGAACGAATTCTTTCGCATCTTTACGATTTAAATTCATGGCTTCATAAAGGTTTTCATTTTTCCATTTTTCGACAAGAACAGGTTCTTTATTTGCGAGGTTGCCACGCATTTCGAAGTTTGTCTTGTTCATTAATAACGTATTTTTATAATCCATAACGTTAACTCCTTTATATTTAAGCTAAAGCTTAATCAGAAACAATATTTAAGGCAAATGAGCCTAATTTAAGGGTAGTAGAAGGATTACTACTCGAAGGAGTAATAGTAAAGCTTACCACACCACTTAAAACATCTTCTTTTTTATTTCCATAGATTTTAGTTGGAGACTTAGTCCCACTATTATCATCAATTTGACTATTATAGAAAGTTGTTTCCCCAACCTTAATCACTAAATCAAAATAAGCGCCTTTAATTCCTGATGCCGCAGTAATAAAGGCAGCATCAATTTTCAAGGAATTGCTTGATGTAAATGTTAATTTGTTTAAAGCATTCGTGCCACTACCAAGAGTTATTCCACCAGAAGAAATATTGCTAAAGGTAATAGCTTTGCTAGAATCGTTAGAAACATAATTAACAACCCAACTTTGATTAGCAATAGTAATAGTTTTATCAACACCACTATTACCTATGGCTTTGTTAATAGCAAATGTAGAAGTAGTTAAATTATCAGTTTGATAGTTGCATGAAGACATAGATTGAATAATATCAACATAATAACTAACAGTTAAATTATCTGCTGCTAAATCAATTTTATATGGAGTGGTATCACTAGCTGAAAAAGCGTGCCCTTCCACACTACTCGTTACAGTTATTTCACTAAAAGTGAAATCATTAGCAATCTTTATCACTTTCACATCATTTAAAGAAAAAGTATTACCTACTTCATAAGTTCTTTTTGCGCTTTTAATGGCTAAACCATATGTTTCGTTATTATTACTATTTATATCAAGACAAGATGGTCTAACATTTTCTAAATTACCAGCTTCATTCTTTTTACTGCCAAAGGCATAATCCACTAATCCTGGGTAATCTACATATGGATTACGATTACCTTGTTTATTACCTTTATATTCATATGTATACACACTAATATTGTGTTGCATTTCTTGTCTGTCCACTGCGTAACTATTAGACCAGCTTAATAAGGTAGATAAACCACCGATTGCAAAAGCAGAATATTCTTCATCTTTATTATAGGTAACATTATCTTCTACAACAGTTAATCCCTTCATTAATTTGTTGTTAACTGTATCCATTTCATCATCTTTATACATCGTGCACATGTAGAAAATGGCACGAGCAACACGGCCTTTATCAATATTGCCTGGTTCAAATGTTTTAGAATCAGATGAATAACCATCTTCACCATTGTTAACAGTAAAATTTAAATAAGTGCTATCAGTTTTATTAGCAACACCGTAATTTTTATTACCACGTCCAGTGTTACCTGACATGTTTGCTGCAAATAAATTATGGAAATCAGTAGCCCTACCTGGGAACTTAACTGCGTTACTAGTCAAACTTCCAGTCATTAAAGAAGCACAAAAAGCATGTTCTCTTTGCCATTTTGTATTAGTGTATGAACTTAATACATCATCTGCTCCATAAATTACATTAAGCATTTCATAATCATTTAAAGTATGATCAGCATCCTTACAAGAATCCCAGTTTGGATCATCATAATTTAAAGCTGTGTAGCCATTTCTAATAACGCTATTTAATTTATTTATTAAATCTGCACCATTTTCCCAAGATGTAATACTAGAATAATAACCACCATAATAATCAGCCGGATTATATTCCCCTGAATCAGGAGGAACTATTGGCTCTGGTGGTTCTGGTTTATTAATATTGCAACCAGTAAGCATCATCATTGCGATTGAGAATATAAATAATTTTCTTTTCATAATAAATCTCGCTAATTATTTTCTCATAAATTAGAAAATAAAAAAAGAGTGACTTTCATCACTCTCAATTTTATTTAAATATTTTAGTCTTTCATCCAAGATGGCAAGAATGAATCATCGGATATTGAAGAACTTTGTTCTTCTTTATTTTCAACATGACTGTCAACATCTTGCAAAACATTTTGAGTTTCTGGAGCTGGCGCTTTATAAGATGCTTGGGCAGAAAAATCAATTTCTTCAGTAAAGTCAGAAGCAATTACACTAACTAATATTTCATCGTTTAATTGGTCGTTTATAGTAACGCCAAATTTAACATCAATATCATGTCCAGATGCATCAATTAATAGGTTAACACATTCTTGGGCATCATATAGGCTAACATTAGGCCCACAAGTGACTGCAACAATCGCTCTTCTAGCGCCAGTAATGGAGGCTTCTAATAAAGGAGAATTGATAGCGTTGTTAGCCGCATCTTTAGCACGTGTTGGACCGGTTCCCATACCAAATCCAATTAAAGCCACACCAGAATTCACTAATGTATTTCTCACATCCGCGAAATCAAGATTAATAACGGCTGGTAATAAAATTAAATTAACAACAGTTTTTACTGATTGAGCAAGAATATTATCAGATTCATTGAAGGCTTGTCCAATTGGAGTATTACCATTAGTCATTAATAATTTATCATTACTAACCACAATGATAGAATCAACGTTTGCTCTTAATTTATTTAATCCATCGATGGAATTAACAACACGTTTTTTACCTTCAAAGGTAAAAGGTCTAGTGACAATAGCGATTACTAAAGCGCCTGCATCTTTGGCAATACGAGCAATAACAGGAGCGGCACCAGTACCAGTTCCGCCACCCATACCAGCAGCCACGAAGACCATGTTTGCGCCTTGAACAATCTCACGAATATCATCCGCACTAGCTTCCGCCGCTTTTTCGCCAACTTCAGGTTCGCCACCCGCTCCTAAACCACCAGTAATTTCTTCGCCAAGAATAATTCTATTCTTTGCTTTACTAGTAGAAAGAGCTTGTTTATCAGTATTTGCAACCCAGAATTCAACATTTTGAATTTCTTCATCAATCATACGATTGACCGCGTTATTGCCGCCACCGCCAACACCAATAACAACAATCTTTGCGGCTGGTTCGAAATTATCTAAATCATAATTTTGCATTATTATTTCCTCCTACTTTTTCTCATCACGTGTTAACCCTTCAATACGAGGGTGAGTTTCATCATATAAATTTGGATATTTAGAATTAACTAAGATTAAGCCTAAGCAATTCATGAATGTACCATTTCTTGCTCCAAGAACACGTGGAGTAACTACTTTTACTGTTTCGCTCTGAACCTTTGGTTCAACATATTCCACTAAACCATTAAGTTTAGCGCCCCCTCCAATTAAAATCATTGGTAGTTGTTTATATGAATTGTCATAATTGTCTAACAACTGATCTATTGCATCATTTAATTGTTTGACAAATATTTCTAACTCACCTTTTATAATGTCATTTAATTCTGTGGTGTAATGTTTAATTTCATTTCCTGCACCATCATCTGTTGAACATACGGGTGCGCGGAAATTCATATCACGTTTATCAACACCATAGGTGATTTTATATTTTTCTGCTTCGTATTCATTAATGTTGAATGATTCTACAATGCGATCAGTAATATTGTCTCCGCCCCATTGGAAGAATCTAGAAGCATATAATTGCTTATCACCAATGAAAGAAACAGAAGTTGTATTAGAGCCAATATCAACAAGCAAATATGTTACTGGCATATCTTCATAAGTTGCTAATAATTCAGCAGCTCCAAATGGAGCAACACCAAATCTTTTAACCGCGACTTCACCACCAATCATGGCAGATTTAAATTCACCAAAGATACGTTTTGGTAAAGTATGCACTTTTGCTTTAACAGTTAAAGCGCTACTTGATTCACCTAAAGGTGGACGAGCAAAAATTCTCTCTTGGTCTAAAATATATCTTTCTGGAGCAACATCAACTAATTGATTGTTTAATGGCAATGATCCGTTACGAATTAATGTATAAATATTTTTAATATCCGTATTCCCGATTTTGCCTTCATCAGAAATAACCGTGGTTACATATTGCGTAGAATAAACTTCTAATCCATATGGAGGAAGCACTAATAATGCATCCGCAATAGAAATTTTAATCTTCGCAGAAGAATCATAAAAAGACTTAATGCCTTTTATACATTCAGTTAATTTTTGCTGGTCAATAATTTTACCAGCTTCAACGATATGACCATACGGTTTAGTTAATGTGTAATAGACATAAACTTTACCATCTAATTCATATCCCACAACTAGTTTAAGTTTCTTTGAACCAAATTCAATTGCTGCAACAGGTTTTTCCATAATATTTCACCACTTGACTATATTTTAATGACATATTTTGATTTATACAAGTATTAACAATAATTGTTAAATAAAAAAGTAGTTATTGGAGATTTTCTACCATTTAACTACTAATTTTTTACTAATTAGTTTGCTTTTTTATTGGTTTTGCAAATATTTAGATTTTTGTTTATTTGTGCTTGGTTTTTTATTTAATATACTACTAATAATTGTAAAGACATTCATAATAACTAATAAAATTCCAAGAACAACAGAAACAACTAAGAAGCCAATATTACTTTCTTGGAAACCATAAATTAATAGCATTCCAATAATCGCAATTAGCCAAAAAGATAAGACAATATTAAAGCGTTTGATCATCGTATGAATCATATGTAGTCTCATCCTCATTTTCTTTAGTCGTATCGTCATCCACTTTATCTTCTTCTGCATGTGCAGCATTTTTATTGATTGAATGTTGTGCAATGTAGGTTGGAATAGCTACTGCCATTCCTAAGCATAAAACACAGGCAAAACCAACAGACACTTTTTTCATTGTGTAATACATGCCTTTGTGATTAGTTTTTTCTAATTTGTCTTTCATTACCATAAATGTTGCACCTCTACTTTCTTTCAATAATCCGAAGTTTAGCACTTTGTGCTCTTCTATTCTCGCTTAGTTCTTTTTCAGAAGCGGTAATTGGCTTGCGATTAACTAATTGATATTCTTTTTCTTTTTCCATGATTGGTCCATCAAATCGATTGCCTTCCACTACTGATGCTTCTTTAAATGCATTTTTTACAATTCTATCTTCTAAGGAATGGAAGGTGATAATTGCTAATCTACCACCATGAGGTCTTAAAGCCGTTAAGGCTTGATTTAGTGTTTCTATTAAGACATTAAGTTCGTCGTTAACGGCGATTCTTAGCGCTTGGAACACTTGTTTAGCAGGATGACCAATCTTTGCTAATTCTTTTTGTGGTTTACTCTTTTTCACTATCTCCACTAAATCAAAGGTTGTTTTAATTGGAGCTATTTCACGTGCCTTAATAATATTTTTAGCAATATTGAACGCAAAGCGTTCTTCACCATAATCTCTTAAGATACGTGTTATCTCTTCTAAAGAGTAGTTATTGACAATGTCGTAAGCGGTTAATGAATTGCTTCTATCCATACGCATGTCAAGCGGAGCGTTTTCTCGATAAGAGAAGCCTCTTTCAGCTTCATCAAATTGAGGGGAAGAAACGCCTAAGTCCATCAAGATACCATCAACATATTGAAGGTGTAATTGTTCTAAGATTTCACTTAGGTGCGAAAAATTTGAGTGAATTAATTGGAATCGATTAGAAACCTTACTCAAATTTATTTGACTCTCTTCAATTGCTTCTTGGTCTTGATCCACGCCATAGAGGAATCCATCTTTAAGTTTTGAAAGAATGACACTACTATGACCACCACGACCAATTGTGAGATCGAGATATATACCATCTGGTTTAATATTTAAGCCAGCAATGGTTTCATTAAGTAATACTGGAATATGGTTACCCATATTAGTCTTCTTGTTCGTCGTCTAAGTTTTCAGCGATAGATTCGAATGAATCATCCGCGGCTTTTTCATATTCTTCATAAGCGGCTTTATTCCAAACTTCAATATGATCACCGACACCAATGACGACAACTTCTTTACCAATTTCGTATTTGTTTAAGATTTGTGTCGGAATTTGGATTCTGCCTTGTTTATCAATATCAAGTTCACAAGCTGATGCCAGTCTAACTCTTAAATAAGCACGAGAATCTTTCTTTTTGAATGATAGAGAAGTGACTTCTGCGGCTAATTTTTCAAAGTCATCAACTTTGTATAGTGATAAAGCACCATCAAAGCCCTTCATGATGTAGAGTTTGACTCCACATTCTTCACGCATTTTGCGAGGAATGACTAAGCGACCTTTTTCATCTAGAGCGTGTTCATAACTTCCGAAGAACATGTTTCCCACTTTTTCCCACTTTCTACCACTTGGTACCTAAATTATAATAATTTCTCGATAAAATTAACAATCATTTTTTGTAAAAAATTATAAAAAATAAAAGCCCTAGTTTATTTCTAGAGCTTTAATAGATTTTTAACACAAAGTGTTATAACAATATTACTTATTTAATTTCGATATTATCCAAAGCATCCCATCTTGGATCCTTTTTATGCTTTTGTTCTTCAAGATACTCGTCTTCCGTTAATACACGATATCCATCACCACTTTTTGGCATTTTCGCTCCCTTTTTAATTACTTTGAGGGGCACTCTACCTAAAATAAATTCTAAAATGTATGGATCTAAATCAATTTCGTTGCCTGATTCATACAAATTATTTTCATCATCTGGATCATCAGTAAAATTAAGCTCTTCATTGATTTTGAATTTTAATTCAGTATCTTCCAATGAATATGAACAAACCGCAATGACAAGGGCGTTAATTTCTAATTCAACACGAAGAATACCTTCAAATTCTGTCGCAGTGAGATTCACCACACAGTGAGGAATGCTTTTAACATGATTTTGATCAAAATTAATGCCTTTAAAAACTACTTCTTCACTTTTAGAAAAAGGAACACCGTCTTTTAATAATGCACGATTAATTTTCATAATTAGGCTCTTAATTCCGCGTGATATTGTTTAGTAAGTTCAAATTTGATCTTATTTTCCATATCACTAATTTCTTTTTCGTTTAAAGTGTGTTCTTCACTCATATAGGTGATAGAGATGGCCAAACTCTTCTTTCCAACCATAACATGTTCACCTTCATAAGCATCAAAAACTTGTGCGTCACTAACTAATCCACGACCAGTAATCTTAATAGTTTTGATTAAATCTTTTGCGCTGATTTGCTTGTCTATGACAAGGGCTAAGTCACGGGTAACACTTGGGAAACGAGAAATTGGGCTCATTTTTGTCACACCAACTTTAGCGTTAAGTAATGGATCTAAATTCATTTCAAGAACCACTGCGCTGTTCTTGCCCAAATCATATTCACTGATTTTATTTGGATGAAGCTCGCCTAAACGACCAATAATTTGATTTTGGAAAATTAAATCAGCGGATTTTCCAGGATGAAGTTCATCTAAATGTGAGCTTACTCTTTCAAATTTATAGCGGCTAGATTCAATTCCAAGAATGCTCATTATTCCATCAACTAGTCCTTTCATATGATAGAAATCAAATGGAATGCTTTCCATTAAACCACGAGATTCTTGTTTACCGACTAAAACAATAGCTAAATGAGTGGATGTAGATTCTTTAGAAATCATATGTCCAGTTTCAAAAAGCATTAAATTCTTATTTTGACGGGAAATATTATATTGTGCAGTCTTAAGTAAGGAATGAAGAATATGAGTTCTAAACACCACACGATCGTCTGTTAATGGATTTAAAATTGAATAATGTTCTTCATTATTTAATAAATTAAATAGATTTTCTTCTTTGTGGGAGATTAAAGAATAAGTCAAACATTCATCTAATCCTTTATCCAACAAGAAGAATCTAATCTTCTTTAAACGGTCTTGTTGTTGATTTAAAGCACCGACTTTAGTGTCTAAACAAGGAAGAATAGATTTAACATTATCATACCCAAGTAAACGAATTACTTCTTCGCTTAAATCAGCACTACAAGTAATGTCTAATCTCCATTGCGGTACACTTGCAACAAAGAAACCAGTTGTTGGTGACATTCTAACTTTAAAATGTAATCTTTCTAAAACTTCCTTAATCGCAGAAGCAGTAAATTCAGTTCCTAAACGACCGTTAATTTTATCGACAGAAGACTCAATTTTAATTTCTTCGTATTCAAATTTACTATAAGTAACAATGTTGCTTTCTTCTTCTGCATCACATAATTCTTTAATTAATTGGCCAGCGTAATTCAATACTTCTTCATATTGGAAATGGTTTGTGCCTTTAACAAATCTTTGTGAAGATTCACTAGCTAAACCTAAGCGATTAGAAGTATGACGAATTGTTGCTCCATCAAAGGAAGCGGCTTCGATATAAATATTTCTTGTGTCTTCATCAACTGTGCAATCTAATCCACCCATTACACCACCTAAGCAATATGGTTTATGATTACTAGTAATCACAATATCACCAGGAATCACTTTATAAGTTTGTTCATTTAAAGCAAGGAAGTCCCCTTCAAAATCATCGCGGGCAATGAGTTCAGCTTTGTCTAATTTATCAGCGTCATACATATGTAATGGCTGACCAGTCATAAGCATCACATAGTTACCAATATCAACAATATTGTTGATACTTCTAATACCCATAGACATTAAGTATTGTTTCATCCATTTTGGTGAATCTTTGATTTTAATTCCACGAATTTCTTTTGCAGAGAATTGAACACACTTATCAGTTTTAGAACTGACTTTTAAATTTGTGTCAAAATCGACAATTTCTTCCGCTACTGGAATGTTCACTTCACGATTGAAAATAGAAGCAATTTCTCTGGCCACATTATAAACAGATAATAAATCAGGACGATTTGCTAAAACCTTAAGGTTTAGAACAATATCATCAAGGCCTAAATAGCCTAAAACGTCTTCTTCTCCTACAGGAGCGTCAGCTGGTAATTCTTCAATCCCTTTTGTTTGTGCTTCAGTTAAATATTTACTATCGACACCAAGTTCTAATAAAGAACAGCACATACCGTTAGAAGCGACACCACGAATCACGCCGTTTTTAATTTCACCATCCGGAAGTTTAGCACCTACACGAGCAACAATAACTTTTAAACCCGCGCGAGCGTTAGGAGCACCACAAACAATTTGTTCCACCCCATATTTATTGCCTAAATCAACTTTTAAAACATGTAAGTGATCACTATCTGGATGAGGTTCGCATTCAGTGATTAAACCAATCACCAAATTAGTGCCACTAGCCATTTTTTTAATTTCTTCAACTTCAACGCCAGCAAAAGTTAATCCATTTGCAATTTCTTCTGCGCTTAGTCCATCTAAAGAAACAAATTCTTTTATATTTTTTAAACTAACTAACATATCTATTTCCTCCTACCATTAAATTTTCTTTTTGAATTGATGTAAGAATCTTACATCGTTTTGGTAGAATTTACGGATATCATCAATTCCATAGCGGAGTATTGCAACGCGTTCAATACCGATGCCGAAAGCAAAACCGCTATAGACTTCTGGGTCATAACCATTCATCTTTAAAACATTTGGATGGACCATTCCACCACCAAGGATTTCAATATAACCAGTTCCCTTACACATGGAGCAGCCTTTGCCGCCACAATTAGCGCATGTAATATCTACTTCAACGCTTGGTTCAGTAAATGGGAAATAAGAACTTCTTAAACGAATCTCACGTTTTTCGCCAAACATCTTTTTCGCAAATAATTCTAATGTTGCTTTAAGATGTCCAATATTAATATTTTTGTCCACGACAAGTCCTTCAATTTGTGCAAATTGATGAGAATGGGTAGCGTCATCGTCATCGCGACGATATGTTTTACCTGGGCAGATAATACGGATTGGTTGTCCAGCTTTCTTTTCCATTGTTCTAGCCTGAACTGGAGAAGTATGTGTTCTTAATAAAGTATTTTCATCAATGTAAAAGGTGTCTTGCATATCTCTTGCAGGATGATCTTTAGGAATATTCAATAATTCAAAATTATAATTATCGGTTTCAATTTCTGGTCCAACCGCCACTTCAAAGCCCATACCCAAGAAGATTTCTTCCATTTCATCTTTCACGATATAGAAAGGGTTTCTTGCGCCAGTATCAAAATTACGACCAGGTAAAGAAATATCAATTTCTTCTTTTTTTAATTTTTCTTCTAATGCTTTAGCTTGTAAAGCTTTTGTTTTTTCTTCAATTTGAGAAGCGATCTTAGTTTTTACTTCATACATTTCTTGACCAAAAGTTTTCTTTTCTTCGACAGGTAAAGTAGCAATCATACTCATTAAGGAAGAAAGTTCACTCTTTTTGCCTAAATATTTATTGCGAATAGCAGTAATGCTTTCAAGGTCATTGCTATTTGTAATATCATTAAGCGCTTGGTTTAATATAGCTTCTAGTTTTTCATTTTGCATAAGTTAATCCTCACGTTAAATTTACTCTATGAATAGAGTATATCACTCTTAAAGTTTTTATTAAATATAGATTTAATATAAAAATATAATAAAAAAGCAAAAGAAAAAAGGTCTTAAGACCTTTCTTCAAAATTTTGCTAGTTTATTTACCGTTAATTGCACCATGTACAATGCATAATGCACCGACTATCTCCGAAGCAAAAACAACATTTAAAACACCTAATGCTATAAATTTTCCCCTTGATGGATTTTCATCATTTGCCCTGCTAGCAGCAATAAAAGAAAATACAGCGCCAGGAATACAATAAACTGCTAAAACAAAGAATATCACAGCAGTTGTAAGAACAGCCATTCTTGCGATTTCTTCATCTTGGCCTTGTTCCACTAAATGCGCAACAAGATTATTGCCAGTACAAACGGTAACAATGCCATAAACAGCAAAAACAATTGCTGCAATAATTAGTAAAATTCCACTGATGGTACCTACAATTTTGATTGCTTTTTTCATATTAAACTCCTTTCAATATGCCTATTTATTTTGCGCTTTTAATTTTTAATTACAAGTAAAAGCATTTTTTTACACAATATTTTTTTATAATTACTACCAGTTTTAGCGTAAATGATCCATTAAAATGCCTGTGGCAATAGAGACGTTTAATGAATCAATGTTATTAATTTCAATCTTAGTTTTTATTGTGGCTAACGCAATTGTTTCTCGAGAAACACCATGAGCCTCGTTTCCTACCACTAAAACAAAAGATTCTGGTACTTTAACTTTTCTTATATCAACAGCACTATCATCTAATAAAGAAACGATTACTTCTCTACTAGAAGCATAATCCTTTAAATCACCAGTAAATACCGGAAGAGCAAAAATAGCTCCCTTACTTGCGGCAATAACTTTTTCATTATAAATATCGCATGATTCAGAAGACACTATCACTGCGTCGTAATTGAAGGCTAAAGCAGTGCGAATAATCGTACCCATATTGCCTGGATCATTAACATGGTCTAAATACACTACTTTATTTAATACTGTTGGTGTTTGTTTTAAGAAATCACAAACAAAAACCACACCTTCTGGATTTTTACTAAAAGCAATCTTCTTTAATATATCTTCATTAATTAAATATTGCGGGATATCATTAGGAATATCATCTAAACAA
>CAVEYA010000020.1:0-8073 GCA_963619935.1 bacterium
TTTTAATGCTCTGTATTAGAAACCTATATAGTTGTCATAACCACATTTTTTATATACTTCATTAAGTGGTTTTAATAACCATTCTTTATCTTCATTATCAAAATAATTTAACACTTTGTTTTTAATATCGTCTGGTATTCCATAGTAAGCTTCAGCAACGCTACAAGCGATTGCTCCTAAAGTATCACTATCACCACCGATACTGATTACTGTTCTTAAGCAATCTTCAAAGGAATTGCTAATTAAAAAGCAATATATCGCTTGTGGCACACTATCTTGGCAAGTTTCATTAAACTGATAATGTTTTACTAGCTCTTCGTAGTTAAAGTTTATGTCATAATTTTTACTTACATATTCTTTAATATCTTTTTTACTAGCTTTATGTCTCGCTAAATAAATGCACATCGCTGTCACTTCTGCTCCTTTTAATCCCTCAGGGTGATTGTGGGTAACTTCTGTGGCTTGTTTGGCCAATGCTTTTACTTCGCTTTCATTATTTGCTAACCAGCCAACCGCGGATATGCGCATTGCTGCTCCATTTCCGTACGAATTATATGGTTTTGGGTTATCAGTGTATAACCAACGAGCAAATCTACCACCATAGCCTCTATCTTCATATTTTCTACCATATTTTTGTAATTCTTTAGCCATATCTTTATGGTTAATTAAAGCGTTCGCCACCGCAGCGGTCATCACCGTGTCATCGGTGAAAAAGCATCTACTAGTAAATAGTTCAAAATCTTTATTTCGGTAGTTATGGAATTCAAACCTGCTTCCCACTACATCACCAATAATTGCTCCTAACATATAAGTATCCTCCTATTTACTTTTATTTACTTTGTTCATTTTAGGATTAATAAATTTAACCCCATTAATATAAACGGCCTTTTGGTCGGCAAAATTGTACCCATCATCAGGTGTACCAATTTTAAGTGTAGCAGTCTTCTTGTACATGTCAAATTGGACCTTTACTCTTTCCAAATATCCTGGCCCCCTATTTGTGTCCCAATGCATAATCATTTGCGTTTACCTCTCTTTCTTATCTGCCACTATCATAAAATTTAAGGAAGATAAAAACATAGGTCCAGGCTGGCAGTATTTAAAAAACCTAGACTATTAATCTAGGTTTATATTTTTTTAAATATAAAGAATTATGCTTCTGTAGTGAAGATCGGGTTAATACCGTTTTTAAGACACACACCATCAACATTCATTCTGTCGAAAATTTTATTGCCAATGATGTTCTTATATACCTTATCTTCTTTGCTAATAGGCGAGAAGGCTCTGCCACAGAATAAGAATAAATCATCTGCCTCTTCTTGTGTCATGTGTAACGCGATTACATAACGCATTAACATAGAAGGTGTAATTGTAGTTCTTTTTTCTGGTTTACTATGCTTATGCTTTAAGGATGTTTTATTATCAATTCCACCCACCATATCATAAACTCTTCTTGTCACTAGCTTTTGATTTGTTTCATTTACAAAACGTGTTTCAATATATTTTCCAATATAATCAGTGACAGACATAAATGGTAATGCCTTAATATCAAATTTAACTGGACGAACACCACTATTTAATAAAGTATTAGTTTCTTCAAGATAGATTTTTACTTCATTTAAGTGACATCTTGTTTGACGAATGCATGTTAGATATTCATTACTAAGTTGATTTTCAATATAATCTAACTTTCTTTCAAAGAAAGACTGATCATAATTAAATTCACGTTCTTCTAATCCGGCATTTTCTTTAAAGTATTCTTTAACTGATTTATCTAACTTATCTTGATTAAAATTAGTGTCGTATTCTTTTTGATTTACCACAGGAGTGGCAATGGTTACTTTAATATTTTTATAAATATCAGTAAATGCTTTCACCATCGTGATTAACATTTTTAATACATAACCATGTGGGTATTTATTTGCCCCTGTACCAATAATTGGAACAGCAATATGCTTATATTCCTTTTGCACCGCTAACATTAAGACACGACGATAAGCATCTTCTAAGGCTAATAAGTTTTTATCTTGTCCATAACAAGGAGTAACTACATGAATAATATTCTTTGCTTTTAAATTATAGCCAGGAGTAATAAATAACTTACCAGGTAATGCTTCTTGTTCTTTACTATAGATAAATTCTTTTAATTCTTTTGATTTTGCGGCCTTTAAAATATTTGTGCAAAGCTTACCAAAAGTTTTAATTTCACTTCCAATACCTAAAGAATTAACAATCGCATCACATTTTAAAGTGGTAATATCAACTGGTCTAAATTCAAATGACATATCTTAATTATAGTCGATATAGCAAAGATTTATAAATAAATTCTTTTATTCACTTCTAGCATAATTGAAGTGACATTATCTTGTTCTTTTTTTGTTAAGCCATTAGGCATAATTGAACCAGAGAAAGGATAATTAATTTGATAGGAATATCCTTTTTCTTGAATGATATTTATAATCAATTCTAATACTTTAGAATCATGTGGTTGGTTATCATTCACACCGATACAAATATCTGGATAAGGCCCCTTTTGGCCAATTAGAGAAGCGTATTCTTCACTAAAGGAGTGTAAATCCAAAATCAGAACTTTCTTCTTCTCTTTCAATATTTTGCGGGTTTCTAATAATAATCGAGCATGATGATGGGCGTAATAGCTATCTATTTTCTTTTTTTCTTCACTTAAGTGGTTTCTTTTAATTTCTTCACCAGTGAAGATATCTTTAGTGTAGATATAGCCCATGCCAAAGCGATACATTTCTTCTAAGTTATTATCTTGATATTTCTCTACATCACAATATAAACGAGAATAAGGGGCTTTAATCTCTATTCCTTTAATATCTTTAAATAATGTATCAATAAATAAATCAGATAATTTCAAATTAGTGGACATATTATAATTGATGTCACTATCACTAGGGAAAGAGATAGAAGCATGAGGAATATGCTTAATCACTCCATAATCTTTTAATATCTCTTCTTGATTAAGCATTTTTATCTATTCCAATTTCGCAATAATCAATATAACTTTGAGCGGAAGAAAAGACCTTTTCATTTCCAATTGAGCTTTGATCTTTTTCTGTGCTTGGAACAGTCATATAAAATCCTGGTTCACAACTTACATGAATGATTTGATAGCCATCAATTGGATAATCAAGGCACACAAACTTTTCTTTGGAACATAAATAATCAATTAGTTCCTTTCTTTCTTTTGCGGTGTAGGTTTCCACCCACGCAGTAATAATTTTTGACATATAAATAAAACCTCCTTATGTCACACCATAAAGAGGAAATAAAAAGCTCCATCGTTAGATAGGAGCAAATTTACATTATTCTTTTGTTCCCATCGTTCAAGCTTTAGCACTTTACTTATTTATTAAGCAAGTTGCTGGTGGATCAACGGGCTTGTCCCTCACCACACTCTTTATGGTAATTAGAATATAACAAAAATTTATTAGCTAAGAAAAGGACTATTTTTGTTATTTGAAACAAATAAATTTTTATTATAAGGATTTTAAAAATTAAAGAAACATCACCATATACAAAGGTAAAGTAAGTTTGTAATCGCTACTTAGACCAATATTACCTGTGACTAATTTATAAGCATAAGATGGTTTGTATTTCGTAACAAAATTATTTAAAGACACACTGGAAGTATTACCAGCTTTAACTTCTACTGGAGTAATCTCACCATTTTTAGTAATTAAGAATTCAATTTCTTGTGAATTATTTTCAATTTTGAAATAGTAAGGCTTATATTTTCTCGCAATTAACATATTACAAATTAAATTTTCATATATGCCACCTTTCGCGCCACCAACCAATGTATTATTTAAAATTGCTTGTTTAATATCAAAGCCATACATTGCAGTTAATAAACCAATATCAAAAAGATAAATTTTAAAATAATTATCTTTAGCATATGCTTCTAAAGGTAAGATAGGCGTAGAAACATTATAAATTGGAATAACCAAATTAGCGTCAATGAGCCACTGCACACTGGAAGCATATTTGCGGCCAGTACATCCTTTTTCTATAACGCTATATTGAAATTTTTTATTTTCTTTCGCTAATTGCTTACTAATTGAGTTAAAACATGTTCTAATCTTTGGCTTTTCTAAGTTATCTGCATATTTAATGATGTCATCATAGTAAGTTGCTAATATATTATTTTGAATGTCAAAAACAGTTGAATAGTTTTTATCTTCGATAAATGAATTAACAACTTCAGGCATTCCACCAATAACGATATATTCTCTTAATTTATTAAACATTTCTTCATTAATTCCATATTCAACTTTTTCTTTTTTATCAAAAAAAGTCTTAAGATATTCAATCGCGGTTTCATTAACTCCTAAAGCCCATAAAAATTCTTCAAAATCTAGAGGATACATGGTTATTTGCTTTTCATAGCCAACTGGAATAGAGGCTATAGATTTATACCCGATACCAAGCAATGAACCAGAAGCAATAACATCATACTTATTATCGATAGCAAGGAATTTTAAAGCAGTGCGAGCATTAGGACACTCTTGTATCTCATCAAGAAAAATAAGGGTGTCATGTTCAATTAAATTTAAATTCTTTATGTAAAGAGACATTTTTTGATATATATCACTAGCATTTAAGCTACCTTCAAAGATTTTTTTATATTTAGGTTCTTCATAAAAATTGATGTAAATATAATTTTTGTAATATGTTTTGCCGAAGTTATCAATAATGTATGTCTTGCCAACTTGACGAGCCCCTTTAACAAGCAAGCATTCTTTATTTTTATTTTCTTTCCAATAAAGAAGTTCATCAGTAATTTTTCTTTTTAGCATATTTGTACCTCGCCTTTAGTTTACTAAAAAACATCAAAATGTCAAGAAATTGCATATTTTTGGACCCTTTAAAACTACTTTTTTGCATATTTTTGGACCCTTTACGCTACTAACTTGCATATTTTTGGACCCTACAAAGTCATCTTTTTGCATATTTTTAGACAGTGGGGATCTAAAATCACACTAATCAAATATTTATTTATGCTTGAATTAATTTCTTATTTTTAAATGGTTTATTATTTATTTCATTACCTCTTTTAATAATACAAAAAGACTACGGATTTTCAGTAATCCATAGTCTATTTTGTTGATTAAATAATGAGATTCTAATTATTCATTACTTGATGAAAGATTATATGCGTAAGCAGATAATAAAATTGTTCCATCTGTGCTTGTCACTTTATAGACAATGCTAACACCATCATCAACGTTTACATATGTAATTGTGTAAACAACATCGCCATATTCGCTAGTTTCTTCACTCCAATCACCATCTTGAGTGAATCCACTTGGAACAAGAGATTCATTAACTAAAGACTTAGTTTCTTCTGCACTAACAGCGTCAGATAAGTTAAGTTCAAATCCCCAACAATCATCATAATCATCATAAGTTGGAGCAATTGCATCTTCACCAGTAAGTTGTTTTACTTCGTTATATAATTCCGCCACTTTTTCGGCTGCGGATTGATAAGTATAAGGAGTGGTTAAAGCAATATTGACTTTTAAGGTATCTGTATAAGTTTGACCATTATATTCAATGGTAGCGGTAATGGTAACAAAGCTACCAACGTAGTCTGGGCAATTACCGATAACAATATTACCATCAACAATTGTGACATTGTTATTAGTGTCATCACATGTCAATGTAACTTCACCTGGAATCATGTCTTGAATTAAATCAATCTTAGTAGTTGTATTGATACCTAAGGTAATTTCATCTTTGGCAAATTTGAGGGTAGGTGTATGAGCCTTACCAGAACCAAGAGTCATGTTAATAGATGTAACACTATTATTATTGGCAATTGAGATAGCCACATTACCAGCTGCGTCTTCAAAAACTACTTGACCATAATCATCCATTTCTTTATGCCATGCAGCGTTAGTTAAAGTACTAACGTATGCATCATAAGCTTCATTTTCAGGATCGTAAATTTCCATAAATACGCCGAGCATGTTTCTAATTGTAGCGATGGTTGCTTGTTTAACTGCTTCTTCGTCAGTGACATCGAGATTGCCATCAAAAATCCAAGGATTTTCTACAATATAGGAATACCAATAATCATATAAGGTATCGTAATTATCTTGCACAGTGTATTTAAGATCACGACCAGTTTCTGGAATGCTTGATAAAGTAGGAATATCAACAGTAACACCTAATTTATTAAAGGTAGAGGTGATAGCTTGGCTTGGCCAAGTGGATGAGAAAGTAGATGTTGGAGTTAAAAGTGTGACACACACTTGAAGTGCGGTCATCGCAAATGTTTCTTCATCATATGCATAGGATAAAACAATAGAAAGATTTTCTTCCCAATTGGTGTAAACACCAAAATCATGGGCAAATCCTAATGCCGTTAAAGCATCAGAATATGTGCTTAAAATAGATTCATCACTAGTTTCAGCTTGCACATAATAAGAATTATTTTTGCTCCAATAAATATATTCTTTAATATCAGTAGCTTCAAATGAAGGAATAGTAATACCTGTTTTATTGGTTACTTCAGTAAATAAAGAAGTTGGCCAAGTTGTAGAAGTATGTTCATCTGGAATGTACATAAATTGGTAATAATTACCTGTTGTGTACATCAAAGTCGCTAAAATAGCTGAACCATCATCATTTTCTTTTGCTAAAACATACATGTTATATTTTTTAGATTGTTCAGAAGAAAGTGTGAAACCGTTCTTCACAAGTAAATCTGAAGTTTCTTTGCAAAGATCATTTACATAGTTATCATAGATAACTAATACATCTTCACTACGTTGATAGGTCGTATAATAATTACCTAATGGAAGCATTGGAAGGCTTGTTGTAAGAGTGGAATTAATATAAGAAGCGTCAGTTTCATTCCATGTAGTATCACTATTTACAGTTGAACCTAAAGAATTATAAAGCCAAATAACATTACCAGCTGGGACAGCTTCTTCCCATTCAGTAGCTTCTTGACCTTCATCAAAGAAATAAGTGATGTCTAATCCTTCTCCAATTTCACCAATTTTAGTTGCTTCAACATGTAAGGCGCCATCGCTATCTTGCACACTATTACCGTTATAGTCAGTAATAACATTCCAATTATCTTCGGCAAGTTCCTTGTAATAATCCTTTAAAGTAAAAGAGGTAGAAGTATCGAAGATTTGTAACACTTCTTGATAATTATTATCATAAGCTTGGTAGATAGTAATATCATCATTCAACATTCCTTGTGGATATGGAATTACTTCACCACACCATTCGAGAATGAGACTTTTTTGTTCCTCAGTCCAGTCTTTAGTAGATGTATCTGATTTTTTATTACAGCCACATAATGCCGCTAAAGTAAGAGCGAGAACAATTACATTTTTTGTATTTTTCATAAATTGTCTCCTTTTAAAAACAAAAAATGTTATAGCACAAATCAATTTACATTTAAATAAATTTTATTAATTTAAAATAAGATGTCTTCATGTTATAGGAGTTATGGCCATAAATGCGTATCTTTTTATCGCTAGCATATAGTAAAAAAGAAGTATGAATACATCATCATACCCCTTCTTTTGTGTAAATTAATTTAAGCTTTAAAACAATAAATATTTAAATTAAAAGAAACAGCGCATTTCTACATTAGAAAGCACAAATTTACTACTGAGATTAAAGTGCTGCTAGTAGCGTCTTGAATAGCGTCTGTAGCACCGGCTGCAGCGAATGATAAACCAATCACAATACCAACCCAAATAAGACCAACAAGACCAATTACAGTGCCAATGATACCAGTCACTAAACCAGCAACAGATAAGCCTTTACCGTTTCCCCACACATTACTTTTGTGAATACCAACACCACCAAAAACGATGCCAAGGACACCGCCAAGCCAAGCAAAATAAGTAATCAAAGGAATAAATGCCCCAACACAAGAAAGAACGCCAAAAATTAAAGCAGGAATTCCAAAACCATTGAATTTCTTCTCCATATATATTTCCTTTCTTAAGAGATACTTTTAGTATACCCCCCCCCCGTCAAAAATCAAGGAAAAAGGATGATGAAGATGTTTTGTTTATT
>CAVEYA010000021.1:0-8596 GCA_963619935.1 bacterium
AATACACACTTTATTTCACAGAGCCGCTTTCTTTGAATGATTAATAATTAGAATAAGGATTAACCAAAGGAATAGTCCAAGGAATATTGTGAGTATCGAAATGTAGATATGATTTGGAAATTCAAAGGAGATAAAACCTTCACCCTTTCCTAAGTCATAAAAGCAATCCACTAACCACATGATTGTGGCGCTGCCATAAATAATTAGCAGTATCTCAAAATGTAATTTTTTATATTTTCTAAAAAGAAAACAAAATAAACCAGCAATAAGAGTTGCCACTAACGTGGTAATAAAATACATTTGGTTATTCCTTAACAATAACTTTTTTATTGTGTTTGCGTTTATAAGCACCGACCACAAATACACCAATAAACCACGCTAAGACGATTGCTAACATCATGGTCACGCCCCTGGTGCCCATTTCAATTAACATTTCTCTAGTGTCTTCTGCGCTAGATAAAGCAGTCAAGAAAGGTGGAACAAATTTTACTTCCCCTTTAATAACGTGTTCACCTGCCAAGAGAATAGAACCACCATATAAAGCTAATTCAAGATATTTAAGTTTATTAGACCAACGATCTGATTTAGCAACAGTGTTTTCACTATTATTGACTAATAATTTTTTATTTTCTTTCTTTGCGACAATGTGTCTCGCAATTGATGTGCCACAAGCTGCGGCTAAGGTTACTGTAAAACAAGCCATAAATAACTCCTTAAAACGTATTTATTCTTTTTTATTTTAGATAAAAAGTCAATCTAAATATCAAGTATTTACTCTAAAGTAAGCAAAAAAGATAGAATTTTAAAGTTGAACAAATTTTATTTATTAAAACTTATTCAGTGTTTTTTTGTATTAAATTAAATATAAAGGTCACTTCTAAGTGCAGTACATGAATGCTGTTAAAATTATAAAATGTATTTTATCTTAAAATAAAGTTTTATATTAATAAAAAAACGGATTTCTCCGTATTTTTAAGTGGTGCCCCCTCGCGGAATCGAACCACGAATAGGTCCTTACCATGGACCCGTTATGCCATTTAACTAAGGGGGCAACTGTTTCCAGCGTATTTAATATTATAAGAAATAAACTTCTTTAACAATATTTATTTTATTAAATGTCCGGATAAGTCATAAACAAAAGCGTTATCAATTTGTACTTTTACTTTATCGCCATTGTTTAATTTTTCTTCACTTGTGAAATAAATTTTACCGTCAACATCATCTGGTGCGTTCCAATAACTTCTTAATAAATAATGGTTATTTTCTTGACCAATCACTAAGCCTTCCATAGTTTCACCAATGTGAGTTTTATTTTTTTTATAAGAAATACTTTGTTGCGTTTTCATAATTAAATCTAAGCGTTTATCTTTTTCTTTTTTACCCACTTGATGTTTAAAGTTATAAGAAAGGGTTCCTTCTTCTTTAGAATAAGTAAACGCTCCTAAATGATCAAAACCAATCTCTTCAATAAATGATTTTAAATTATCGACATCTTCTTTTGTTTCGCCAGGAAAACCCACCATAACAGTAGTCCTTAAAATAGCGTTAGGCACTTTATTTCTAATTTTGTTAAATAAATTTCTTAATAACGCTTTATCGCCACGACGATGCATATCTTTTAATATATGGTCTTCACTATGTTGAATAGGAACATCAAAATAAGGTGTTAATCTCTGATGTTCTTTTGCGATTAAATCTATTAATTCATCACTGATTTCATCAGGGTATAAATAAAGTAAACGGATATATTCTAATTCTTTAATTTTTAATAATTCTTTTAACAAAGAAACAATATTTTCACCATTTTTTAAATCGATACCATATTTTGTTGTATCTTGTTCTAAAACAATAATCTCTTTTACACCATTAGAAGCAAGTTTTTTAGCTTCCTTGATAATTTCATCCATTGGACGAGAAACAAAGCCCCCACGGATTAAAGGAATTGCACAATAAGTGCAACGATTATCACAACCTTCGCCAATCTTTAAATAAGCAGTAAAAGGCTCAGTAGATAAAATACGGTAATTATCATCTAAACCACCACATCCTTGAAAGTCAGAATCAGTTTTTCTTAATAAATCATTAAAGCGATTATAATCATGAATTGGAATAAAATCGACTTCTGGTATTTCTTTTTTAAGTTCTTCTTCATATCTTTGTGCTAAACAACCAGTGACAACCACTTTTTTACCATAAGAAAGCATATCGAAAATAGTGTTTATGGATTCTCTTTTTGATGATTCAATAAATCCACAAGTATTCACGATAATAATATCGGCATCCTTAGGATTATCAGTAATTTGATAGCCATTATGGTCTAAAAGACCAAGTATATTTTCACTATCAACACGGTTTTTTGCACAACCTAAAGAAACTAAACCAATCTTTTTCATCTTATTCACTTCTTAAAGCATTCACTGGGTCTTGCTTACTAGCTTGCATGGATGGAATTAAACCAGAAATAACATTTAGAATAACGGAAATACCTACCATGATTAAAGCGGTGATTAAAGTTAAGTTTGCGATATTCCCAACATTAAATTGAGCAATGCAAAGATTAAATATACCAGAGATTAAATAGGTAAAGGCAACACCAAATACACCACTAGTTAAACCAGTAATTAAACATTCAGCAATAAATAGACGTGAAACGTCTTTCTTTCTTCCGCCTAAGGAACGAATGACACCAATTTCCTTAACACGTTCCATTGTGGAGATATAAGTAATAACTGCAATCATGAAACAAGAAACTACTAAAGATAAGGAAGTAAACGCCACTAAAGCGATTGTGATTGTAGTAATTAAAGTATCGATAACATTTACAATAATTTCAATCGTATCAGTGTAAGTTAATTCTTCACGATCATCTTTGGTTAATACTTTACCAGAACTTAAAGTGATATCTGTGTCCTCATTCCATTTCTTTAAATGGTTAGTAACACCGTCTTTAGCTTTAAAATCTTTTGGATAAATGGAGATTTTTTGTGGTAATGAAGGATGAACATAACCTGTACCATCTTCATTATATTTAGTGGCTAAGCCAGATAATGAACGAAGATACGCTCTGTCAGTATCAATATTTGAGTTACCAGTAATAGAGAACATTGAAGAAACAGAAGAAGTTAAATCTGTATTTAAGGCCATTGCCATACCTTCTACACCATAAATAGGGTTTTCATCTCCGTTTTTAAAAGAAGTATATTCATAAGTTACATATGCTTTATAAGTTTTATCTTGTTCGTCAGAACTGCCAATATAATTAATAATACCGTTTGTATTCTTAACAATTTGACTATCTTTAGCGTCGTTCATCATTAACTCAGTTAATTCTGAGGTGTAATAAACACCTCTATCTAAGCAGCCAAAGTTAACACCTTTCTTTTTCTTTAAAATTCCAGAAATGCGAATTTTAGTTCCTTCACCCCAAGAAGATTGTACTTCAGCATTGTACATATAACCTTTAATACTTGTATCATGACTCACATAGCTACCAGCTCCAACAGGAGTTCCGTTCATGGAAAAAGTGACTGAACCAGTAGAAGCAAAAGTTAAAGACATCGAATAAGACATAATAGAAGCATTCCAAGTGCCTGAAATAACATCGCTAACGGACGCCGCGCTTCCTGCATCACGTGTTAATGTAATAGGAAGAGCGTTTCCTTTATAGGTCATCGTGCCTTCTAAAGTATCGGTTTGTTGATTATAAGTTAAATCAAAAGGAACTTCTTCTGTACCCATCATACCAGAACCAGTGACAGTAATTTTTGTCACATTTTTGTATTCCCAAATCGTATCATGTGGGTAATAAACGAGTTCTTGTCCAATTAAATCTTCAATTGCGAAAGTTCTAGGATAATCATATTGGGCTATCTTTTCTGGATCAGGATTTTCTTTATTTTCCTCAATCGCTTTACGGGCAATATTTAAAAATTGATCTTCCGTAAAGAATCCCATTTGTGCAAGCACAAAATCAGTTAATGTTTGATTTTCATCCACCACCAATACGATATCAGTCGCAGATTCAGGAAATTTTGAATTTTCTCCAACTAAATCATATTGACTTAAAATAAAATCTTTATTTCCAGGCATTTGCTTCATAAAATCAGTGAATAAATCAACAAACATTGCGTATTCAGAGAAACCATCGACTGTTTTAAGTTCAGAGATATACATTTGTGTTAAGCCATTTAAAGACATCATTGTGTCTTCAAATTTGCCTTCTTCACTACTACGATTCCATTTAGCAAAGATGTTATTAGTCATATCTAAACCATAATCTTTATCAATCGAATAAACGTATTCACTTGGTGTCGCTTCAATATATTCAATTAAATCATCATTAATGTCGTTAGTTTTTACAGAAGTAAAATCTTTATATTTATCCATTAAATATTCAATCATGGAATCAACGCCGACTTCAGTGGTTAAATCGAATTTAGCTAAATTAGCTTTATCCATTGATGATAGACCAGACATTAAAGAAGTATAGTCAACTGCTTCTTCACTAATGGAAATTGGGTATTCTGAGAGCATATCATCCTGCATTTTATCAATGTAATTATTTACACCATTACTGACCGCTAAAACGGAAGAAACACCAATAATACCAATAGAACCTGCAATAGAAACTAAAATTGTTCTTTTTGATTTACTTAATAAGTTAGAAAAGGATAAGCCAGTCGCAGTAAAGAAAGACATACTGGTTTTAGCCTTTGCCCCTTTATCGGTTTTTTTAAGTTCTTTAGCTTTAGCTAATTCTTCATTAGTTTCACCTTCATAAGGATTACTATCGCTAACTAATAAACCATCACTCATTTTTACAATACGATTTGCGTATTGATATGCTAAATCAGGATTATGAGTAACCATAATAACTAATCTATCTTTGGCTACTTCTTTTAATAAATCCATGATTTGGATGCTAGTTTCGCTATCCAAAGCACCAGTTGGTTCATCAGCTAACAAGATTTCTGGATCATTGACCAATGCACGAGCAATAGCCACTCTTTGCATTTGACCACCAGAAAGTTGATTTGGCTTTTTCTTTTCCATTCCCGCTAAACCGACAGTTTTTAAAGCTTCAATTGCTCTTCTTTTTCTTTCTTCCTTTTTAATGCCGGAAATAGTCAACGCTAGTTCCACATTCTTTTGAATAGTTTGATGGCTAATTAAGTTATAGGATTGAAAAATAAAACCAACAGAATGATTACGATATGTATCCCAATCACGGTCCGTAAATTCTTTTGTGGATTTTCCTTCAATGATTAAATCTCCATCAGTGTATCTATCTAAACCACCAATGATATTTAAAGTTGTGGTTTTACCACAACCAGAAGCACCTAGTATCGCCACAAATTCATTTCTTCGGAAATTTATTGATAAACCTTTTAAGGCATGCACAGTTGGTACGCCTTTTAGGACATAATCTTTTTTAACATTTACTAATTTCAACATAATTAATCCTCCTAAAGGTTATAAATAACCCGGTTAATTTTTGCACATAATAATATACTTAAAACTAGTTATGTTGTAAACAACAAAACTAACAAATTTTGTTTTACTAAGTTAATTAAAAAAACCGACTCAGTCGGTTATTTCAAATCAATATAATTGATGAATCTATCAGCCTGATTAATTTTCTTAATAACTTTAAATTCCACAATTGGATCTTCATCATTATCTTTCATATAGAAAATATCTACGACTTCACATACTAATTGACGAGCAGCGTTTTTAATTAATATAACGCCATTATTTTCTTCCCAATAATTATTATTAAATTTATCAAGTTCATCGGAATGATTATCACCAAAATGTAAAGCGATTTCTTTTTGTCCATTAGCTAAAGCAGAGATACCTACTTTATCGCCAACTTTTAAATGATGGCCAGTAATCGATTGACCACCAATCATAGCGATTAATTTATCAGTGTCAACCGCCATACCCCAGGCAAATGTCATCCCATATTTATGGCCATCCTTATTAAGAGTTAAGACGTTTGCGCCTTGTAAAATTAAGTTTTTTTCAGCATGAATTTCAGACATACTATTCTCCTTTTTGTAATTCTAAATATATTTGTTTTAATTCATTCCTTGATAAGATACGAGGTGTAGGATATAAAGGCACTCCTTCTTTATAAGCGTGATTAACTAAAAAATCAATATCTTCATCTTTAATTAAATTACCAAACGTATTTGTAATATTCATTTGCTTATTCATCTCTTCGATATGAGCAATAAATAAATTAGCTTTTTCTTTATTAGATAGACCCTTTCCTAAATTAATGGAGTCCGCTAAAAGAGATAATTTACGGACTGCTTTATCTCCAAATGCTTTTAATACCTTTGGTAAAATAATTGCATTAGCTAAACCATGTGGCACATTATATTTGCCACCTAACGCATGGGCAATAGCATGCACAGTTCCGACGTACGCTCTAGTAAAAGCAACGCCAGCTTGATAACTCGCTAATTGCATATTGTTACGATAAGTTAAATTTTTTGGATTTTGATAAGATAAAACTAAATTTTCATCAATTAATTTAATAGCAGAAAGAGCGTATTTTTTTGTCTTTTTCGTGTTTTCGTGTCCAATAAATGCCTCAACTGCATGTGTTAAAGCATCCATTCCAGTTGTGCTGGTTACCTTATCTGGTAATCCCACTAATAAGGTAGGATCTAAGATAGCATAAGGTGGAATAAGTTTAGGGTCATTAATAGCATATTTGTCACCGCATTTTTTATCGACAATTACCGCCGCAACAGTGGTTTCACTTCCTGTACCCGCAGTGGTTGGAACAGCAATTAATGCTGGTAATTTATGAGTTACTTTAAGTAACCCCTTCATTTTATTGACTGACTTATTTAAGTTACTACTTCTTGCAGCAATTACTTTCGCACAGTCCATAGAAGAACCGCCACCAACTGCCACTAAGCAATCGCATTTATTTTCTAAATAGATTTTTAGCCCTTCTTCAACATTATCGACAGTGGGGTTAGCCACTACTCCGTGGTAAATAGAATATTTGAAATTTTCTTTTTCAAAAAAGGTTAATAAAGGATTTACCAATCCAAGAGCAAATATGGACTCATCAGTAACCACTAAAACACTCTTTTTATTTAGTTTTTTAAGTAAGTTTGGAATTTTTAATAAACTATTCTCTCCAGAAATAACTTCAGGTTCTTTAAATTTTAAAAAAGCCGAAGCAACATATAAAATAGTTTGATACGTCCTTGCGTATGCATTTAAAAAGAATCCCATTTTATTTTTCCTTTTTTAACTCATCTACAAGTGATTTATAAAGCGCCATCTTAGCGTCTTTTTCTTTTTCATTTTTTTCCACTAAACGAATACGATAGCTAACTAAACCGACACCCGCTCCTAACAATAAGAAAGCTGGTAAACAGATTGGTAAAAATAAATAGAAGAACTCAACTTCATCTTTTAAAGTGAAATATAAAACAACAAATAACGTGATTAAAATAAAAGCAAGAATTGGGAAGATTAATGTAATTTTAAGTGAAGGAACTTTTTTATCTTTAAAAGAATTTTCTAATTTTACTAATTCTTCATAGTAAGGAGTTTCGTTATCTCTTACTAAAGTAAGATAATGTACACCATCAACCAATTTATCTTCTTCTACTCTCCAATCAAAAATGATTTTTTTAGCAACAAATGATTCGCGATATTGATCTTTAATTTTAAATTCTATTTTTTCCATGTCTTTATATTAAATAAACTTTAATTAGTTCGCAACAAATAAGAAAACTAAGATTTCTAATAAATGTTACAGTTGTCACTATTTTCTTTTTTGACTATAATGGCAATATGAATAAAGCATCAAAACACACCAAAGATATGATTTCAATTGCTATTTATGCATTAATGCATAGAATTCCATATGAAGAAATCACAGTAAAACAAATATGCCAAAAAGCTGGTGTTTCTCGTATGTCCTTTTATCGTTACTATAATCAAAAAGATGATGTCTTTGTCGATTATTGTGATTCTCGTTTTGAAGAATTTTACAACTATTATTCACAAAGATTAGACATGTCCAAGCAAGATTTTGTAATTGCTTTATTTTCTTTCTTTAAAAAGTATTCTCGTCAACTATTAACATTAAAGAGGGCTGGTAAAGCCGATTTATTAATGGATCAGTTAAATAATTATGCGCGATATACAATTATGAATTTTAAATCCGAATATACCGAAAATAAGAAAAACAATCCACTAGTAGCGCCTTTCTTAGCGGGTGGTGTTTTTAATGTTTTAATGAACTGGTTAAATTCCGGAATGAAAGAATCACCAGAAGAAATGTGCAAATTGTTATTTGATGTATTCAAATAATTTATTTAAAACAAATTTGATAAATTTTAAATTTTAAGAAATTAACTCAATGTAATTTTTACCGCGTTTAATTTTCTTTTGTTTTTCTAATTCCGAGAGTAAACGCGATAAAGTCTCACGAGATAAAAATAACTCATGAGCTAAACTAGTGATACTTGAAAAATATATTTTAGGTTGATCATGAAAACAACAATATAAACGTTCAAGAGCACTATCAAAGGAAAGAATTTTTATTTTACCGTTTAAT
>CAVEYA010000022.1:0-6421 GCA_963619935.1 bacterium
ATAGAAATAAAACCGGCGAAATAAATGGCGAAATAAATGGCGAATTATCTAAAGAGGAATTCTCAGTTTTAACCGTTTTTAAAACTAATAAAAATGCGATAAAGGATGAAGTTATCCGACAAACCGGGCTTTCGAGCCGAACAATCGACAGATTGTGTTGATACGTGCAGTGAACTTGAGCTTGAATACCAAGGAAACAATTATTTAATCACCTATTACAACAATAACAGGAAAGATTACATATCGTTTTGTCAGCAGTATCAGGATACATTGGACATGTCTGATATAGATGCTTTATGGAACTTCACCTATAAATGAATCATTTTGGCCGATATGTCTTTTATATTTTGAAAGAGGAAGTTGATAATGCATAATAATGAGGTGTGATATGACTAAAGAACAAGTTAAAGGATGAACCAACGCTGAATATAATTGAATTTTCAGTATAAAAATAAAGGCTATTGCATGTGCCCGATGTGGGACAGTAAAGAAAGAATAATCGACATTGTTTTTTGTGAATATTACGAAACATACAGTGTTTCAAACTAAAGCGAAATTATAACACAAAAAAATTCCTGGTTATTAGTCAGGAATTTTTATTATTTTTTGCCTTATTTGTTTTTAACAAATTCATCTAGCCAATCAGCATCGTAGAAACTAGTATAATCATCAATTGTGTAGTCGACTTTCGCACCAGTATCAACACTTGTCTTATCTTTATGTCTAATGGAGATAATGCTAGACATTTGCCAACTTGTGCCGTCGATTGCTGAACCATAACCAACCGCACAATCACCGCCGCCACTTCTTTGGCCAATGATTTTGGCATAGCCATAATCAGAAGCAACACAAGGTAAGGCGTTACCACATGAGAATGAACATGGTGAAGTTAAGATAAATAAATTATAGTTTGCTCCAGGAGCATCATCATCAGTAAAGTCACCATCTAAATCAGTATCATACTTGACTACTTCTACATTAGTGGCACCGGTAAGAGGATCTTTGGTAGTAAAGGTAATATCATCATTTGTTAAAAAGCCAAGAGCTTCACCAAGAGCAGGAGCGGCCCCGCCTGGATTTAATGATACATCAATAATGACGTTTTTGATGTTGCTATTATTTTCGATTGTTTTAAATGCTTTATATAACATTGCAAATGAACTCTTAGTATCTTCATTTACCGTATCTTTAGTTGGATAGATTGGCATATTTTGCACATCAATATTCATTTCAAAGCCATCAAAATAGACAATTGCGGTTTCCCCACTGACTTTTAAATTGTCTTTAATTTCACCACGAGCATTCTTTAATTGCGTTTTTATGGCTTCTGAAGCCGCTAAACGAGTATCTTTACTGATTAGGTCATAAATCAATGTTCCGTCTCTCATAATGTCTGCGCCTGCGGTTGCGCCTGAACCACTGAAACCAGTATGACCTCCATCATTAAATAGACCATTAATAGTGTTTGCCACTGCAGTGTCCGCTTCAATAGAATTGCTGGATAATAATTTTTCTTTTAATCCTTCTTCTTTTAATTTTTCATCAAGGTTTTCAATACCCATTGTAGGAAGCTTACCATTAGATGTTTCTAAGGCGAAAAGGAATGAACCGTAGAAATATTTCGCATAGCTTTCGCTTCTTATATAGTTTTCTGCTAAAGAACCACCATAGAAGGACTTTCCGTAATTATTAAGCTCTTGTGTATTAATATTCTTATAAAAGGCCATAAGAGTGTAATAATAGTAATCGTCTCCATTAAAACCAATATTCACGCCTAATTTAGATAAGAAGAATGTTTGTAATATGGAATATGGAACATATATTTCATCATTATAGTTTACTAATTCCATAGAATAATCCTTTAATTTCCATGTCATGGCTTTGCCAGATTCATAATAAGAACTTTCTTGGACTAATTGAGCGTTTGGGTTATTAACCGCCATTAAGATATCATCATAAATAGAATCATCTTCGACTAAACTTCTAAATAAATCATAATTAGGGCAAGTGATTGTGTTATTTTTACTATTTAAAGTCATTGTGCTGTTATTCAAATTATTTGTAATAACTCCATTTTCATAAGTAAAGATAACGCCTTTTGTATTGCTTATTGCAATGTTTGCATAAATATTAGTGAAAAAATCACTAACCTTTACAAAAGGTACATCTTCTGCAATATTGAAGAAAGATGTTGGTAAAGAAAGAGCGGAAGTAGGATCAGCATCTCCGTTTTCATTAGGACCAAAATACATTTTAGAATTTATAGATTTAATTAATTCTGCTTTTTTACTTTGCATATTATTACACGCCGCTAACATTAATGGTAATAAGGCAATTGTTAATATTTTTTTATTCATTGTAATTTTTCCTTTCATTATTTTAAGCCACATTATTCTAACATTTAATTTTTAGAATGATAGTGGAATATATAATTTATTATAAACATAAGAAAGGGGCTTTTTCTTTATATTACGCCCCTTTCCTATCAAGCTTACCAAGCTTCGTTCATAGAGACCGACTCTTTGCCTTTGAAGTAATCAGTATTTTGTTGTGCTTTCTCATAATCTTCTTTTAGGCTAATTTCTTTATATAATTGTTTAGGCATATTTTCTCTTCCTGCAATCAGATGTTTTAATTCATAGCCACCATCTAATTGTTGATCGGCTCTAACTAAGCAGAGGTAATATTCTGAAGCATAACACTTAATCACATAATCAGCATATTTAGCAATGATACCGTGATGTGCTTCGCAGAAGAATTGAGTAGTGGTCTTGATATTGCCTTGATCATCGTAATAACTGCTTCTTAGATTTGCATCATCATTTAAGTAACCGGAACATTTGTTTTCGAAATTGCCTTGGTATAACCCTTTAGCAGATTCGAATAAGTTATTATCTTTTGCGTAGAAGCCAATACCTTTTAAGTAATTTTTAAGTGTGTAAGTATTATCACCAATCGCGGCTGCGTAATCTTTATAATCTTTAATGATGTTACTAAGCATTTCTTGATTTGGTTCATACGCTAAGACAAAGTCTTGAGCAACACCTTTATTAGTAATACCTTTAATTAAACCTTGTCTATCTTTATCTTTATTATTAAATGTTAATGTTGCTAATCTGGTGGAGTAATGAACACCAGTTGGTAAGTAAATGATTTCACCTTTTTCTTTCTTTAAAGTTTCGTATTCTTCTAAACGATTAAGTTCTTTTTGAAATCTACCATTTACATCAGATACTGCTTTGATCATATCGTTGAAGTTTTGTTCAGCTACTCCCTTACTTGCTTCTCCCACATTAGCGTAACGATATTGATAATCAAATATCGCAATATTAGCAGAACTTAATAGTAATGTATCTAAGTAAGCGATGTAATTTCTTCTATTAACATATGATTGAGTGGACCACTTATCATATTGACCAGAAGTTAATTGATAGTAGTAGAAGATGTCTTTGTTACTTGAAGCGTTTGGCTGATTAATTGCTGTAGCGAAGTGCGTAACGAATTTTGTAATGTCACGTCCATCAATTTTGAAATCTTTTAGTGATGTATTATAGAAATCTACTCTTCTTGCTTCTTTTTCTTCTTCAGTTAATGCGGTGTCAGCTTCAGCTTGGGCTAATTTCCATAAACCACGATTTACTAATGGAAATACATCGATTTGTGCATCTAATACATATTGATATAAAGTTTTTAAACTATCTTCTGCGTGGTAGACATCTAATTTTTCATTAATTGTGTCTAACTTAGTTTTTACTTCTTTAATTTCATCGAGCACTTTTTCTAAGTATTGAATGGATGGATCTCTCATATCAAATCCATAATCTAATAAGATATTAGTGGCGATATATTTCACACCCACACCAATCGCGGAAGAAAGAATGTTTGGTCCAGAAGTAGCGATATTACCTAAGATAGTAGGGAAGATGGCTTTATCCACTCCATCAATTGGGTTAGCGAATGATCTTTTAACATTTGCTACATAAGCAATTCTTTCTTCTTTGTTAGAAGCAACATTTTTACTTTTAGCGTTGCAACCAACTGTGGCCATTGTGGCTACTGCTAATAAACCAGTAATTAATGCTTTTCCATGTTTCATATAAGTTCTCCTTTAAGAAACACAAACAGTTGTTTTGTATCTCTCTATGGTAATATCTTATCATAATGAAATTCATTGTCAACAAGTTTTGTTAACATTTTTTATATTTTTGTAACTTTAACTAAAAATAGAGTTTCAAAAAGGATAACTTCATATATTATCTTAAACAAACACAACGATTTAGATAATACGTCAGGGATAAATTGACAATGCTAGAAACTTTATTAATAACTTGGCTTTTATTTTTTAAAGCAGAAAAAAGGGACTACTCACCTTTCGGTTTGTAGCCCCTTTCTTTTAAGGAGACTTATCCAATTTTATGTTCGTCTAAGATTTTCACTTGATTACCTTGTGCGTAGCTCCAAGTTCTCTTACCTTTATAGTTGCAGATCCAGTTTTTTGTATGGGCGGTTTTACTATCTGTGTAATCTATACAAGTAGTGGTAATTTCGCCTCTGAATGTTTCTTGATCCGCTTCTAAGAAACAGAGGTAGATGTTACTCATTCCAATATTTCTACAAGCTGTCCATTTTGCACTTGACCAAATATATTCTTCATATCTATTTACGTATGAGTAGATATCCATGTTGAATCCACGAGTGGCAAAGCTTTGATAGCAAGCTACTAAGTTATTGTTTTGATTTACATAACCATCTTTTTCATTAGTAATCAAATCAGTAATTGCGTAGAAGAATCCAAGAGATTTTTGATAGAGCTCTTCTTCATAACAGACGAATCCAATATCGTGAAGGTAATCCTTAATCGTGTATTCTGTGAAGTCAGAATGTCCGGTTGAAACATTATACTGGATATAATCTCTTGTTATTGTTTCGTATAACAAGAATTGAGAAGAACAATCTAATGTGAAGATGAAGTTTTCATAATCGTATTGACCATAATGTAAATCATGGAATCTATTTTGTTCATTATGATCATAAGAGATATAGTTATATTCACTGTTACCTGGGCAAACAGGGAACAAACGGTTTGAAATAGTTTCTCCTTCAGTGATTACGATATTGCCTTCAGAATCGCTATTTCTTACTCTATAAGTCATCAAACTATCACGATCATGTTTTACTCTAATTTCATCAAGAGCAAGTATTTGAGCTTGGAATTGTTCATTTAAGATGTTCACTGCATCCACCATGTTATTAACACCGGTTTGAATAGTGTTAATATTGGAATCATGTTCTGGTAGTAAGCTAATTTCATAAGCCGCTGCTACTTTAGAAAGCTCTGCCATACTATTGACTAAGAAGCTAAGATAACTAATGAATTGTATTCTTGGCTTAACAGTCATATAATCCCAAACTTCTAATGCTCCAAAGGTTTCTTCATATAAATCAAATAATTTTAAGGAAGGATTAGCTTCGTTTGGTGTGACCAAGGCTTTTGCTAAGTTTTCACAAGCGTTCCAGATTTTATTCACGCTTAATGTTGTAAACTTAAGGTCATCAACACTCTTAGCAAATGTAGTTCTTTCTTGAATAATTACCTTTTCATCTACTTCACCGGATAATTCCTTTTCCGCAATTGCGTTTAATGTAGACATATGAGCAACGATAGGGGTTCTCACATCTGTGATCATTTTTAATACTTCACGCATGATATCTTCATTATGGATTTGTACTTGTTTACGCATCACACTGTTGAAGCCTTCAATGACTACATTTTGTAAATCCGCAATTTGATTAGAGATATTATCTAATTTCTTATCGGTAATTGTACGAGTATCAAAGCCCATTTCATTTAATAAAGCATTAATACCTTTTTTAGCAAAGTCAGTAATTACACCGCTAATCATTCCTTTGCCTGACATTTTAATAATATCGATTAAACTATCTAACACGCTTGTATCATCACTATTATTGAAATCAACGTGGTAAGTAAGTTCTGGAGCAGTTACTTCTGCTTTTTTCTCATTAGCACAACCCACTAATGTAAATAAAGCGGTTAATGATAATGCTAATGGTTTCATTATTTTATTTTTCATCATGTTTTTCTCCTTATGATTAGTGAGAAGAATTTGTTTCGCATTTTCTTTTCACGGATACATTTTTACTCATTATGTTTCTTTCGTCAACAAAATTTTTACATTTTTTTAAATATTTTTCATTTTTTTGTTTCTTAATATCAATTTATAGCAACAAAAAAAGCTGATATGATTTATACCTTATATCCTTATTTATATATATAATTAGCCTAACTTTGGTTTATAGAAAAAGTGTGTTTCCAAAGTACAATAAAATTTATTAGAACGTAATAATATCTAATTTATATTCAATTAAAATGATCTAAAAATTACTTAAAATAACCAAATAT
>CAVEYA010000023.1:0-1357 GCA_963619935.1 bacterium
ATATAAAGAGTTTATATTCAATTTAGAATAAACTTATTTAAAAAAATGTAATATTTTTGTAACTTAATTATATAAAAAAGTAATATTTATAAGTAAAAGTTGCGTATTCCCTCTTTTTAAAATATATTTAAATTAATAATTATTTATCCGATTACTTATCTGTAATCATTTTGAAATAAATAATTTTATGAGGAAACAAAAATGAAACAAAAAAAATTAAAAGTCTTCGCTACTGCCGCAATTTGTTTATCTGTGGTTTGTGTCGCGACGTCTGTAGTGTACGCTAACGGGGTTCAACCTAAATTATCTGCTTATGCTGCGGAACATTCTGAAAGTTGTATTTGGAATCACTATGTTGCCAAAGATGCAACATCAGATGTCCCAGGAAACAAAGAATATTGGGTATGCTGTTCTGATCATGGTCATAGTTTAACTGCTCCAACTGTTGGAACGGTTAATGCAGGAGATAAAACTTTAAGCGATGAACAACTTGAAGGTCTTACAACTGATGATGATCGTTATGTTGCTCCTACTAGTGTTCAAACCATTATTGATAAGGTTGCTGCTTTAGCTGATTTTAATTCTGAAAGTACAGTTTTTGAAAATATGTCATACTATCCTGTATTAGAAAAATATAACGCTCTTAGTGAAGCTAATAAGGCAAGAGTTACTAATAGAGATAAATTATTGCAATTTAGCGATCATTACGATGTTGTTATTCCTGCGTCTTCATTACCTGATTTGCCAAATACTATGCCAAGTATGGGAGAAGGAGCATATTGGGGTAGTTATAAGTGCTATACTTGCACTTTAGAAAGTGGTGAGAAGCAAACAGCTGCTGATATAGTGGCCAATATCGATTTCGATAAATATGAATCTTTTAGTTTTGCGATATATAATCCAAATCAATTTACTGCATGGCATTTTACTGGTCAAGATTGGTGCCACTATTTAGATTTAACAAATAATACAGTTATTGAATCAAATCCAGTACAAACTACGAATGCACCTGAAGGATGGAATAAAATTACACTTTCTTCTGCTGATATGAAAACATTGTTCTACAAAGAAGGCTCAAATACTCAAAGCATTTATTTTGGACCATATTTAACTTATAACCTGGCTTACGGTTTAAAAAATGGCGATACTATTAAAGTAACTAGCTTCTATGGCGTTAAAGCTGTTGCTTAATTAACTTTAGTAGATATTTAAAATAACGAGAGGAATTTAAATTATTTCTCTCGTTTTTATTTTAAAAATTTAGTGTCTAATAATTGATTTATTAATAACGATTTCTAATATTTTATTTAATAAAATAAACATAAATATTTTATCTATAATGTTAATAAAATTAAGT
>CAVEYA010000023.1:1386-13050 GCA_963619935.1 bacterium
TTGCAGCACTTGCTCTTTCTGGACTTTCAGCGTGTCATTCTCATACTCATAATTATGATGTTGAACACCCTGTTTGGTCATGGAGCCAATTTTCATCCGCAAATGTAACTTTTACTTGTTTAACTTGTAAAGAAGAAGCGGAAGGTCACTCAGTGACTGTTGAAGCTACTATTTCCGATAAAGAAACAGTTAAAGCAACATGTGAAGCTGATGGTCATAAAATTTATGAGGCTTCCGCCACATTCCAAGAAGTAGTTTATACAGATAGTAAAACTCAAACTCTTCCTAAAACAGGACATTTAGAAGACACTTCATCTTGGAAATATAATGAAACAAGCCACTGGCATAACTGTCTTAACTGTGGAGAAAATTATAAATTCTCCTTTGATGCACATTCATTTTCTGATTGGTCTATTGTTTTAGAACCAACTCACTATTCTAAAGGAAGCAAAGAAAGATACTGTACAGTTTGTTCATATACTGAACCTGAAGAACTTCCAATGACTGCATATACATATAGTGAAGTAAAGGCTCTTCATGATAAATTTGCCACATTTGATTCTAAATCTTATTATTTATCCCATATTGGAACAGAATTAGCGTACGCGATTGAACATATTAATTCAGATGATAAGATTGTTCATCAAAATGAATTAAATGAATGGAGTACTGCTGTTAATACTGCAAATACTTATTTCAATACAAATTATAGTGTTGTAATCAATGCTGAAGGCATGGATACATATGAAAACACTGTAACAAGTGAAGAATTCCATGATGGATATGGCACAGTTTTAAAAGTTAATTCTTCTAGCGATCTTGCTGCCGAATGCTGGAGCTGGGGCACTAATCGAAAGATTGAATTTGCTAGTGATATCCAAACATTGGTATTTGCTGTCTATAATCAAAGCCCAATGGAACTTATGATTACAAATGACCTTTGTAATAAATTCTATCAACCAGTTACAAATGGTACTTGGAAAGCTGCTAGTAACACAATTATTTGCTTAACTAATGATTGGACAACATTTGAAATTAATGTTGCTGATTTAGCTGATTTCGATAGTTTACGTATCGCTTTATACTTATCACCATCTCCATTTATTGGATATGGCATACCATCTATTACTGATATCGACGCAAAAGGCAGTGCTTATATTACTGAAGTAGTGGGTATCAAATCTGCTTATTATCAAGCACAAGCACAAGAAGTTTCTCAAAAAATTTCTGCTTTAAGCTCCTTAAATAAAGATTCATTAACCATTTGGAATGGTGGACAAATTTTTGAAGCTAGAAGTGAATATAATGCTTTACCAGCATCTGCTCAAAGCTTTGTAACTAATTTATCTTTATTAGAAGAATATGAAACTGCCTATGCATTAGTGGGCACAGCTTATAACTATAAATGGCAAGATGGCCTTGTCTCAACAGGGACTAAATTTGATTCTGTGGCAGGTTATGACGCAACTTATGGTTTATACACCGAAATTAACAATATCAATGATACAAGCGGTTGGACTCCAACATTCTCACCTCTAGGTAGTGTTTCTATTTCTAGCGATGCAAAAGTTGCATTCTATAATCCGCAAGATGGCAATGTTACTTTAGTTGTTCTTGGCAATGACTGGAGTGGCACAACTTATCCAGTAGTGACTCCTGGATGGAATGTTCTCGATATTTCTGCCTCTGTCTTTACTGGTGGAATTGTCAGTGGTGTTTCTATTGGATTAGCTAATTCAACTGCAACTTCAGGTTTTAAATTAACTCCTATTTATTCTTCTAAATAATCACTATAATAAATAAATATTTATAATCATTTCACGAAAGAATCATTATGGTACAGGCAAGAGTCTCATTATCAACCAAAATTAGAAAAGTTACTTCAAGTAAGGAATTTCATAAGAACTTATTTGTGTTCTTAATTTTAATCCTTCCAACGATTGGCTTTTTAGTGTTTTGGCTCTATGTCCATCTTGATTCTTTCGTTTTATCCTTTAGAACAGATCCAAATATTACTTTATTTGATGATCCTCAAGGGGTATTAGAAGATTTTACTTTTGATAATTATGTAAAGATTTTTAAAGAATTCTTTTCTAAAGACGGTTCTTTAGGAAGAGCCACTCTTAATACTTTGATTTATTTCTTTGCTGGATTATTAGTCTCTTTACCTATATCCGTTTTATTCTCTTATTTTATTTATAAAAAAATTAGAGGATATAAATTCTTTAGAGTTATTACATATTTACCAACTATTATTACTTCTTCGGTATTAATTGCTTTATTTATTCAAATGTTCTCCATTGGAGGACCATTCCATTATTTAAAAATACAACAAAGTGGTGGTAGCTTAGTGGGATATAAACCATTCTTTTTAAAGAATAGTCACATCGCTATGTTCACTTTAGTGTTTTATTCAATCAGCTTCTCTTTTGGTGGTAATATCGTTGTTTTAAGTGGTGCGATGAACTCCATTGATAAACAAATATTAGAAGCTGGAGAACTTGATGGCTGTAACTGGGTAAGAGAATTATTTTCTATTATTCTTCCAACTATTTGGCCAACAATTTCAACGATGATTTTACTTTCCTTTACTGGTATGTTTGGGGCAAGCGGGCCTTTACTCGCATTCTACCCAACATTAAATAACCAAGTTGATATTAACGCGATTACAACATTAAATTTTGAAATGTATCGTTATGTGGTAGGTAATCTTGGTAGATCACAAGATTTATGCTTTGCTAGCACAATTGGTATGGTTTTATCATTAATGACAATTCCTATTGTCTTTATTGTCAAAAAATTTACAATGGATAGGGAATAATATGGCTAAGAATAATAATACTTCCTCTATTAGAGTTGAAAGAAAAAGACGTAGCAAATCAATGAAAATTGTTTTTGCTATCGCTTTTGTGATTTTAATGGCATACGCAATATATGTTTTGTCATTCTTTATTTTTGGTTTCTTATTATCTTTAAAAGATTATACCCATCTAGAAGGTTTAACTCCTTTATGGGATTACTTAGAAAGAAAAGGTCTTTTATTTACCATTGATAGCCATTCATTTAGATTTTTAAATTATTTTGAGGCTTTTGGTAGCTTTACTGTTACTGGTTATAGTGGACAAAAAATTAATTATTTAACAATGCTTTGGAACTCCATTTGGAGAACAGTGTTAATGACATTTATTAACTGGTTCTGCACTGTTACTGTTTGTTATGTTTTAGTGCATTATAAAAATAAAGTTACTAAATTTATTTATACTTTAGGATTAATTTTATCCATTATTCCTCTTTATGGCGCAGGAGCGGCGGAATATCGTTTATTCTCAAATGATATCTTCCCTCTTATTAACTCTCCATTTATTGTAATTTCACAAATTACATTATTTGGCACGAATTTCTTTTATATGTATGCTTTCTGGAAATCAATATCTCCAGAATATAAAGAAGCTGCTTTAATTGATGGATCAACACATTTTGGCGTTTATTTCAAAATTATGCTTCCAATGTTGATTCCAAGTGCGATTTCTTTATTTGTTATGTTGTTTATTACTAACTGGAATAACTACGAATATACAAATTTGTATATGCGTGATTATTCTGATTTATCATATGGTATTTATGTTTATCGTGAGGACGCTATCTATAATGGTGGCGGTATTTGGCCAGTATACTTTGCTGGTGTGACGATGTCATTTTTACCTATTTTCATTTTATTCATCGCTTTCCAAAATACAATTATGGAAAAGGTTTATATCGGTGGATTGAAAGGTTAAGGTTTTAATTTTTATAAGGAGGAGTTTTTATGAAAAAGAACAATATATTTAAATTATTACCATTATTTATGGTGTTATCACCACTTACTGCTTGTAATAGTAAGAGCGCCAATAAATTGAATATTGGTGTAGTTAAAATGGGATATGGCATTGAATGGGTGCAAGATTTAGCTAAAAGTTTTGAACAAGAAACAGGTATCAAAGTTACTATCAGTGAATTCCCAGGCCAAGCAGGTGCTGATGCTTTAGCTAGTGCTGTTGATAATGGTGGTAAATTTGATTTAGTATTTACTAAAAGAACCACATTTGAATCAGACATTTATACTAAGAAGAATGTGAAAAAAGCTTCTCCAATGTATGAAGATTTAACTGATTCAGTTTATAACTATACTAATCCAGGCGAAAATAAAACCATCGGTGAAAAATTATCCGAAGATATGAAGGATTATTATAATTTTGATGGTCATTATTATGGCATGCCTTGGACAAGTGGTTTTATGGGAGTAACACGTAATGTTACTTTATGGAACGCAATGGGTTTCACTGATGATGATATTCCATATACCACTAATGAATTAATGGATTTATGTGATACTATCTACGCTAAACACTATACTTATCCAGGAACAACACCGCTTTCTGGCCAAGTTTATCCTTTTATTTATAGTGACCGTGCTGAATATTACACATCCATTATTAATGTTTGGACTGCTCAATATGAAGGTATAGACACAATTACTAATTACTTTATGAAGGGTTTAGGACCTGATCAAAGCGAACCTAATGAATACTTCTATACTTATGATGGACAATCTGCTGCTTTAGAAGTATTAGGGCAATTACTCAATGGTAATGATGGTAATCGTCAAGACCCAACTACTTCTATTGATTTTACTTCTATGCAAAGAGCCTTCTACCAAGGCAGTGCAGTTTTCTGCATTAATGGTAGCTGGTTAGAAAACGAATCTGGCAGCAGTGCTGGATTAAAGAGCGATATTGACTTTATTAAAATGCCAGTCGTCAGTTCCATTGTTAATAAAATGGAAATTAAAAATGATACTAACGCTGACCAAAAATTAAGCGAAGCGATTAAATATGTTGATTCTCATTCTACTGATGGGCTTGATGCTCCATTATCTGCAAGCGATATGAAAATTGTCAGAGAAGCGAGAAATTATAGCTATTTAGGTGGTGGTGTTGATCACCAAGCCTTCGTTCTTGCTTACGCTAAAAATAAAGATAACGGTGTCTCCTTCTTAAGATATATGTATAGTGATAAAGGTTTAAATAGCTATCGCAAAACTATGAATGGTCTTTGCTTACCAGCTACACCATGCACATCATTTGAACCTCTTGATACAACTATTTCTGTATTTAAACAAAGTGTTATCAAAGCTTTAAATGAAAACCAAATGTTCTATGAATCAAGAAAAGCTAAATTATTCTGCTTAGGCAAAGTTGATTTACATTTCCAAAATGGAACTGGTAGATCTACTGTTTCCTTATTAAAAGGAAATAATGACCTAAAAGCTTTATCTGTTGATGAAATTATGACGGAAAACTACGAATACATTAAAAAGAATCTTTCTGATATTCAAGACCGTATTAATCAAGCTAAATAATATGAAAAACAATAAAAAGTTATCTCTATTCTTAATTATGGCCGCTACATTATCGACAGTAGTTGGCTGTTCAACATCTAGTTCGATAACGGAATGTTTTGGTGTCTATTCAACTGTTAAAGTATCACAAAATGCAGATCATTCTGCTTATTATGATAAATTACCAGCAAAAATTGATGTCAGTTTAATGCAAAATGAATCTGAAGCTGGCCAAATTATCTTTAAATTTGCTAAAAATATTAAAAAATTTACTGTTGAAGTTAGTGATTTAGTGAGTAAAACAAATCACAAAATTTCCAAAGACAATATCACTGTTTATATGCAAAGATATCTAGAGTTAGATATTGACTTTGACCATATTGAAGATTTTCCTACTGGCACAAAAGTACCTGATTTCCTTTTACCAGTTGAATACGCAATTAATAGTCATGAAAATTCAATAAAAGCAAACGAATATCAAGGTTTTGTCGTTGATGTAAAAAGTAATAGTGACACCGTTGGTGGCACCTATACTGGTTCTATCACATTCAATTTTGATGGTTTAATTAAAGAAATTCCTATTAGTGCGACTGTGTGGGGCTTCCAATATGAAGGAACAAGAGAAATGAAATCTTCATTCCTTGTATATAAGAGTTCTTTATTAGCAGGTGAATACTGTGCTACTGATGAAATGGCACAAGCTTACACTGATATGCTCACTGATTTTAAAGTGAATGCCATGGTGGTTGATACGCCTGACAAATTTAATGTCGATACAATGCAAGAATATATTGATAACCAGGTAAGGATGATTAACGAGAATTCTAATTATTCTTCCATTCCTTTTCCAGTTGTAAATATTCCTCAATCATTTACAGTTGTAAATATTCCTACTAACCGTACTTCTCTTACTGAAAATCAAAAAGTCGTATGCATGCTATATGATTTTATTCATAGTTTAGTGCTCGATTCTACTAACGAGAAGAACTACCTTCAATATGCTTATTTGTATTTAACTAATTTCGATGAAATGGATATGTATAGAGGTGAAGGCGAATCTTATGAAAGAGGTTTAAAATTCTTTGCAAAAGGTGGCCAATTAGAACAAATTTTAGATTTAATTGTTACTAAAATCACCAATGATGGCGAACTTCTTAAATTTAACATTGATAAAAGAGAAGAAATTGTTAATTCCATTCGTAACATTGATAGAGTTAATCCTCTTACAACTTTCGATAGCACGATTGTAGAAACATTAGATCAAGTTTCTTGTCCATATATTTCTCAGTTAGAAAATAGTGAATATTATGCAAGATATGACTATAACCGTGATGATAACGCTAACGGTGAATTATGGACTTATTCTTGTGTTGGTCCAAAATCACCTTATCCAACCTTCCATTTAGGCGATTATAACTTAGGTAGTCGCACAACTGGTTGGACAATGAAAAGAAGAAATGTGACTGGCTATTTATATTACGCAGTGAATATTTTTACCGAACTTAATAATGCTGCAAATGGTGAATTTGTGGACCCATATACTTCACCAACGAGAAATGCTGATTGTCCTGGTGATGGATTCTTAGTTTATCCTGGTGGAAAATACGGTAGTACATCTCCATTCCCATCAAATCGTTTATTAGCCTTTAGAGACGGCATGGACGACTATGATTTATTAAGTGTTTATGAAAGAGAGCTTAAAAAAGCTGAATCTACATATGGTGTTGAATTTGATTTTGATGCTTTAATGAATGAAGTTTATGACAAAGTCATCACTAACGCTTTATATGTTAATGATGATGAAGCTGTTTTATTAGCTAGACAAGAAATTGCTAATCGTATTTTAGCACTTCAAAGCGACGATCAATTAGTGGTTAATTCCTATTTAAGCGGTGATAAAGTCGTAACTGATATTTATTCTCTTTATAACACATTCAATATTAATGGAAGTGATATTACATCTGATATTGTTTCTAGTGGTAGGGGTTATAAATGCAGTTATAAGACTAATGTTTGTCAAGTTAACACATTAAAGATTTTAAGCATGACCTCTAATCTTACTTATAATGTTTCTTATAAGGACTATTTAAATACTTTTACTAATACTAGAGACGTTACTGTAAGTGAAAACTCTAGCGTTAGTGTGAGTGACAATCAATTAATTTGTAAGATGAATTCCGTGGATAAAGGAAGTATCAACGCAAATCGTAGATTTAAAGTCTTTGTGGATATTACTAATAGTGATTTAGCAAGAGTTCATGGTGTTGACTTCACGATTAAAAATAATGGTGATAAGCCATTATCTATTAACGTTGCTCTTGATGGAGTTACTTCTAAATACACAAAAACAATTTATTTATATCCAAATCAAGAAAGAAACTTCCATTATAATTTCCTTTTAGAAGATGAGGCTAGAATTAGTAATGCTTCTGGTCTTAAATTTGAATTAGAAAATTATGATACCTCTAGCGAAAGTGTTTATGCTTACGAAAGAAGCTTTACACTTAGTAATGTCTCATTTTATAAGTAATTAAGGTGATAAATATGATGAAAAATAAAAGTAAATTGTTATTAATAGTATTACCAACCTTATTATTTACTTCTTGTGCAGGAACTGCTAAAAAAGAAAATAATGCTAAAGAAGTGCTTTTGAATGGATATGAAAATATAAATGATTTGTATCGTAGTAAATTGATTTATCCATTCAATAATTACAATATGCAATGCTCTTTTGAAATTAATAAAGATGCGACTTATGTTAAAGAAGGTAGTGCTTCTTTAAAAATGAATATGATTAGGGCAAGCGGTGGAGACTATTCCTATTTTGTCCAACGTTTTTCACAAAGTGACGTAAAAAACCGTAATATTGCTGATATTGATAAATTTTCCTTATGGCTTTATAACTCTTTAGAATCAACCACGCATGTATCTTTAGCGTTAATTGGTACTGGCGATAAGGTTGTTACTAAACAAGACTATACTTTAGAAGCTAGTAATTGGAATTATCTTGAATGTAATTTATCTAAACTTATTGTGGAAACTGCTTATGAAGATTTATTAGGTTTTGGCATTTTAATTAATGAAAATGATGGCGTTTATTACTTAGATGATTGGAAAGTCTACTTCGGGGCCACATATACTGAAGATGATTTAAAAGTCTTAGATGTAATTAATGAAACAAGTAATAAAGTTAGCGCTTTAAATGCTAATATGAGTTTTACTAACTCTGAAGAAGTGAAAAAGCTTGAAGAAGCATGTACATTGTATTATCAAATTGATAGTGCATATCGTACTGCTGTTAAAGATTCTGATAAATTACTTACTTTAGCAGAAGATTACACTGAATATTTATCTAAAAATAGTGATCCAGCTATTGCTTTTAATTTTGCTAATCCAGCAGGTGCTGTTCAATCTAGTGTTTCTTTATTATCTTCTGGTGGTGTTACTTTATCCTATTCCACAGATATTAAAAGAGAATCCACTAAGGGTTCACTAAAAATTAGTGCTAATGGTAGCACAAAATGGACCTATCTTGATTTAACTACTTCAATAACATTATCGGATTATTCTAAATTTGCGTTCTGGTTTTATAATGATAGTGATCAAGAATTTGGCTTCTGTGTGCAATGGAATGAGACTGCTCAATATGTTAAACCAAAAGGCACCATTACCGATAATAATGGGTGGCAATACGTTGAATATTCCTGTAAAGGTTTATCTAGTGATGTTGAATTTGAATTTTGCGCTGTTGGGAATGGTATTCCTGGTGGTGTTTTAGACACTAAAGGTGATCTTTATATTAGTGATGTTACTTTAATTAAATAACAAAGGTATTAAAATGCCACAAGTTAAGTTAGAAAATATTAATGTTTCCTACACTCATAAAAAAAATAAGAATTTTGTGCTTAAAGATTTGAGTGTTACTTTTGAAAATAATAAGATCAACGTTATTTTAGGTGAAAGTGGATGTGGTAAAACAACTCTTTTACATTTAATTTGTGGAACACTTAATGCTGAACAAGGTTCTATTTATTTTGATGATTTAGATATTACAGACTTTTCAATTAGAAATAGAAATATCGCTTTAGTTAATCAAAATATTACTTTATATCCTCATTTGAATGTTTTTAAAAATATCGCTTTTCCTTTAATGCATACCAACGCAAGTGGAGATGAAATTAAACAAAGAGTTTATGATGTTAGTAAACTTTTACATATTGAACATTTACTTACTCGTAAGCCTAAACAAATATCTTTAGGACAAGCACAAAGAGTGTGCATTGCTAAAGCAATTGTTAAAAGGCCATATGTTTTCTTATTTGATGAACCTTTTTCTAACTTAGATGAACCGTTAAGAATTGAATTAAGAACTGAACTTAAAAAGTGTTTAATTGATTTAAACGCCACTTCTATTTTTGTTACTCATAGTATCAAAGAAGCAATGACTATGGGCGATTACATTTATGTAATGGGAGATGGTCAATTTGTTGAAAAAATTGAAGCGAGAAATTTTTTAAACGCAAAAAGTGATGCGGCAAAAGAATTAATTAAAAATGAGTTTGAGGGTGAAAATGTACTCAAAAAATGATTTAAAAAAGTTTGAACAAAAACGTTTGTTGTGCAGAATATTGTTTTTTGCTTCTATTTTTTGTTTCATTGCGACTTTTATTATTAGTCTTTGCTTCACTAATTATAAAAATTATCGATATTTTGAAGTTATTGGTGGAGTTTGCTGCGCCATCTTTGTATTTCTCACTATTTTCTTCTTTTTTAAAGGTTTAGATTATCAAAGAATGGTTAATCATTACACAAGTGTTTTTCATGAAGAAATCACTTATTTCGATGGTGTGCTTATTTCTATTAATGAACATGTAATTACATTAGATGATAATATTCGTGTAAAAGAGTTAAGCTTTGAGATTAATAATGACAAGAAAACTTTTTATTTATTAGCAATCTTTGACACAAATGAATTAAAAATAGGCAATAAATATAACGTTTCTCTTAGTGATCGCTTTGTTAGGAGCTTTAATCATGAAATATAAGTTTCCTTATAAAGCGCATTTTCAACGTAATATATGGATATATATTATCTTTATGTTGGCTGTTACTACTGGTTTTGAATTTGCTATTAAAAGTAAATCTAGTTTAAAGAAGTATCAAAAATTTAATCTTTTTGTGGCTGCTGGTAAGGTGGATTTAACTTCTTTGAAAGAAAAAATTAATAGTTATATTGATAATGATACGATTAAAAATATTGTTATTAATCAATGTAATCCTGTTTTAACTTCATATTATACAATGTATACTACTTTTGGCTTAGAAGATGCAGACATCCTAATTTTAAATAGTGAATATATAGTAAAAAATGATTTAAAAAGTCATTTTCTATTTTTTAGTGAAGATTCTACATACTATAGCGAATCTAATTATATTAATAATGAAGTTCATTATGGTCTTGAAATATATCACAATAACTCTGGTTATTTAACTAACTATATTACTTATGAAGAAGATAATACATATTATTTATTTATAAATAAGAAATCAAAACATCTACTTGAATTAACTAGTGAGGGATATACTGATTCTGTATTAAAAGTGATAGGAGGTATTTTTAATGAACAAAAATAAAATTAAAAAAGTAAAAGCTCCTACCCCTGACTTTTTATTAGAGCAATTGCCTTCTACGAGAAAAAGACAATTTTTTGATATTTTAAAAAATGAATGGCGAACATTATTACTCATTGGTCTTGTTTTAGTTTTGTTTTTTATCCCGTTTATTGTTTCTAACATATTTGAAGTAGGGCTTATGAATGGAAGTGCGGATACAATCAAAAACGCGATGGCGTCCGCTGGTAAAACTGAGCAAGAAATTAATGCTGCTGTTAAAGAACAAATGAGATCTATTCATCTTTTATTTAATGGTATTAATATTGTTTGCTTTATGATTTTCTCTATTGGATTAGCGGGAGTTACACGCATCATCAAATGTTTATCATTTGGTGAAGGTGTTATTTTTAAAAGCGATTTCTTCACTGGCATTAAAAAATATTGGAAAGCCTTTATTACTGTTGGCTTCTTTGCTGGTTTATTCTATTTCTTAATGCTTTATACCGGGGAGATGATTAGTGTCTTAAGTAGTGACAATCAAGCTTTATTAATTGTTAGAGGATTAACTATCGGATTATATTTTGCTATTTTAGTTCCTTTGTTTTTATTTTCTCTTGCCCAATCAACTCTTTATGACATGCCTTTCTTCAAAAGTATTTCGAATTCTATAAGAT